>JANELJ010000204.1 GCA_024511395.1 Gammaproteobacteria bacterium
TCTTCCTGAGGTATTTTTGGCTGTTTCTTTGGCTTCATTTTGGTCTGGAAATTTGCAATGGTAATAAGGCTTATTTTACCAAAAACCTGCAAATTTAACACCCATAATCAAGCAATATTTCCTTATAAATCAATGTACTATGATTTATTCAGGTCGGACTAATTAAGTATCTGACGGATTCAGATTTCTTACAGGAGGCTCTTTATGAGCTAAAGTCTTTTAACAGGCTGAAGGCTCTTTTAAGGAAGGCGTAAGATGGAACGATTAAGGAGACCAGGGTCAAGGGAGTGACCGCAAACAGTGTTTTAAATGGATTAAAACAGCTTGGTATGGAGGTAAAAAAGGCGGCATGAGGTTTATCCTCTGCCGCCTTTTCCGTTTTTAAGCTAAACTATTTAAGCAGAAAATTAATCAGGCAAACAGTTTTTCCAGCCGATCCAGAGCTTCCTGCAGGTTGTCCATGCTGGTGGCAAAGGAAATCCGCATATAACCTTCAGCACCAAAGGCTGAACCGGGCACCAAGGCCACTTCGGCCTGACTTAATATATAATCAGCCAGTTCCATATCATTGCTGACACCTTCAGTACGGTCAATCAGAGCCTGCATATTAACAAAGGTATAAAATGCCCCCTGTGATGCCAGCGCCTGCATACCGTTAATATTATTAACCCGTTGTACCACATAATCATGGCGCTCCTTAAATGCGGCCAGCATGGTTTTAATACAGCTCTGATCGCCGTTTAAGGCCTCCAGTGTTGCCATCTGGGAAATAGAGCAGGGGTTAGACGTGCTCTGGGATTGAATCTTGGTCATAGCTGCAATCAGATCGGCCGGGCCTCCGGCATAGCCAATGCGCCAGCCGGTCATGGAATAAGCCTTACTGACACCGTTCATGGTGACGGTCTGTTGATACAGCTCAGGACAGACCTGGGCAATGGTGCAAAAAGGTTCTTCAGACCAGACAATATGCTCATACATATCATCACTGGCAATAATAATATCCGGATGATCCTTTAGAACTTCTCCAATGGCCTTTAAATCAGCGCGAGTATAAGCCACTCCGGTTGGATTGGATGGGCTGTTAATAACGACCAGCCGGGTTTTATCCATAATGGCTGCTTTTAACTGTGTGGCAGACATTTTAAAACCCTGTTCAATATCACTGCTGACTATCACCGGTTTGCCTTCCGCCAGGATCACCATATCGGGATAGGAAACCCAGTATGGAGCTGGAATAATAACTTCGTCACCTTTATTGAGCAGCGCCTGACACAGGTTATAAAAACTCTGTTTGCCGCCGCTGGATACCAGAATCTGTTCAGGCGTATAGTCAAGTTCATTATCCCGTTTAAACTTGTCGCAGATGGCATGTTTTAATTCTGGAGTACCGCCGACGGCCGTGTACTTGGTAAAGCCGTTGTTAATGGCATCAATAGCTGTCTGCTTGATGTGTTCGGGGGTATCAAAATCCGGTTCACCGGCACCCAGTCCAATAATAGCTTTGCCTTCTGCTCGCAGTGCTTTTGCTTTGGCAGTAATAACCAGTGTGGCTGAAGGTTTAATGGATTGTACTCGATTGGATAACTGTATAGCCAAGGGAAGCACCTCTAGCGTAAAATAAGCGGTTGAAATTATATAGAATCGTATAATAATTCTAGCATAACTATGCTGGAAGGGCATCAGCTAGATAATCCTAAAAAAATCAGTTGAATCGTAGCGAGAATGATCAGAGTGCTGGAAAACCTTGTAGATTCAGTGCTATGGATATTCGCAGTAGGTTCAACTGATTTTTTAGGATTATAAAATTGGATACAAAAAAACATGTCAAAACCGTTTCAACTGGTTTCTTCTTTTAAGCCGGGAGGTGATCAGCCGCAGGCCATAAAAACTTTAAGTGAAGCCATGAAAAATGGTGAAGCAGCCATGACTCTGCTGGGGGTTACCGGTTCCGGTAAAACCTTTACCATGGCTAACGTCATACAGAATCTGCAACGGCCGATCTTGATTCTGGCGCATAATAAAACCCTGGCAGCCCAGCTATACGGTGAGATGAAAGAGTTTTTCCCCTATAACTCAGTGGAATATTTTGTCTCCTATTATGATTATTATCAGCCGGAAGCCTATGTCCCTGCATCAGATACCTTTATTGAAAAAGATGCTTCGATTAACGAACACATTGAGCAGATGCGGCTGTCAGCGACCAAGGCGTTGCTGGAAAGAAGGGATACTATAATTGTCGCTTCGGTATCCTGTATCTATGGTCTGGGTGATCCCAAATCTTATATGAAAATGCTGTTGCATGTGGTTAAGGGTGACCTGGTGGATCAGAGAACTATTCTGCGCCGTCTGGCGGAACTGCAGTATAAACGTAATGATGTTGAACTGCACCGTGCTACTTACCGGGTAAGAGGTGATGTGATTGATATTTACCCGGCGGATTCAGACAGTGAGGCAATACGCATTGAATTATTTGATGAGGAAGTGGAATCACTCAGCTATTTTGATCCTTTGACAGGAGAAGTATTACGGCGGGTGCCGAGAATTACTATCTACCCCAAAACCCACTATGTGACCCCCAGGGAAACTCTGCTCAATGCCGTAGAAAAAATTAAGGCTGAACTGAAGGAGCGACTGGAACAGCTTTATTCCATGAATAAACTGGTGGAAGCCCAGCGTCTGGAACAGCGTACCCAGCTGGATCTGGAAATGATCATGGAACTGGGCTACTGCTCTGGCATTGAAAACTACTCCCGCTACCTGTCCGGTCGTGAATCCGGTCAGCCGCCGCCGACCTTTCTGGATTATCTGCCGGATGATGCCATGATCTTTATTGATGAAAGCCATGTTACCATCCCGCAGATCGGTGCCATGTATAAAGGTGACCGCTCCCGTAAGGAAAACCTGGTGGAGTATGGTTTCCGTCTGCCTTCTGCTCTGGATAACCGGCCGCTCAAATTTGAAGAATATGAACGCCTAGCTCCGCAAAGTATTTTTATCTCTGCTACACCGGCTAAATACGAAGAGGAAAAATCGTCTGTTATTGCCGAACAGGTGGTCAGACCCACCGGCCTGCTTGATCCGGTGGTTGAAATACGTACAGCAACTACTCAGGTCGATGATTTACTGTCTGAAATCCGTAAACGGGTGGAACGCAAGGAACGGGTACTGGTCACCACGCTGACCAAACGTATGGCTGAGGATTTAACCGATTATTATCTTGAGCACGGCGTTCAGGTGCGTTATCTGCATTCGGATATTGATACTGTTGAACGGGTAGAAATTATTCGTGATCTGCGCCTGGGTGAGTTTGATGTTCTGGTGGGCATTAACCTGCTTCGGGAAGGGCTGGATATTCCGGAAGTGTCACTGGTGGCTATCCTGGATGCGGATAAAGAGGGATTTTTACGTTCTGAACGTTCTTTAATACAGACCATGGGACGGGCGGCACGTAATGTTAATGGTGAAGTTATTTTTTATGCGGATCGGCTCACCGGCTCCATGCAGCGGGCCATGGATGAAACCCGGCGCCGGCGGGAAAAACAGATAGCTTATAATAAGGCCCATAATATTACCCCCATAGGAATTAAAAAATCCGTTAAGGATATCCTGGAAGCCACAATTCCCGGCGCCGGTCTGGCGGTAGCCAAAAACCGTAAGGTGGCTGAAGAAGTCGGCCGCTATGAGGTCATGACCCGCAAGGAACTGGAACAGAAAATTAAAACTCTGGAAGAACAGATGTACAGCCACGCCCAGAATATGGAATTTGAAGAAGCCGCCCGTTTGCGGGATGAAATCAAAGTCCTGCAGGAGAAGTTTATCGCCCTTTAGAGTAAGTCGTTATGTGTTCAATTAGTTGTAGTAGTTGTGGATTATTTGAGGGTGTAAAAATAACTGTGTAAACGCTCATTGCGGTGGTTTAAGTCAGCAGAGGTTAAATGAACAAACCTGAAATACCACCTCCATAGTGTTCTGGTCTAATGGAACCGGACACTTTAATAAGAGATAATAACAATCAATTATTGAGGTGTCATAATGGGACAGAAACGAACATACAAACAATATTCTAAAGAATATAAAGAAGAAGCGGTAGCACTGGTTCCTGAACAGGGTTATTCAGTGCCAGAAGCGGCTAAATCACTGGTTATAGCCAGCAATATACTGTCTCTCTGGAAGAGTAAAACAGGATCTCAACCTGAAGGCAAGTCGTTGTCAGTTGATGGACGTGAAGAGCTGAAGCACTTACGTAAAGAAGTTAAAAATTTACGTATGGAGAAAGAGATTTTAAAAAAGTCCAGTGCCTTCTTCGCGAAAGAAATGAAGTAAAATTTGATTTCATAAGAGATGAATCGTCACACCACC
>JANELJ010000205.1 GCA_024511395.1 Gammaproteobacteria bacterium
GAACACTTAGGGTAAAAAGACTGTACGCCAATGTGTGGGCAGGGTTGGGTGTTCACGATAGAACAGAATGGGTGTTCATGATGGATCAGAATTGGTGTTCACCATCAGCAGAATACGCATTCAATAAAAACCAGGATAATACCCAGGTAATGCACTACAAGTTTTGAGTCATAGGAAAGTACACCTAAGGCGGCACCGGAAACACCGGCCAGGGCCATAACCAGCAATACCTAGTATTCCGGGTAATTATAGGGATAAAACAACCACATTGGTGCTCCCCATAAAACTGCAGCGGCATAAGCACCGGTTTTAAAATGCTTATACCAACGTTCTGTACTAGTATTTTTTCCTAACTGTTTTTTAAAAAAATAAAGACCTAACAAACGATAGCTGTTCAGTCCGACCAAAACTGCAAACCAGATCCAGACCATTAATGCATCAGTACGGGGTAAAATAAACAGAACCAGTGTTAAAGCAACAAAGAAGGTAGCAATGCTTGATATAAAAAGATTTTTAAATAAAGCCATTTTTCATAATGGTTTTATTTATAGTTAAGATCTTGCAGTTTTCCCAATTGCAAAATACTTTTTTGATTCTTTTTCCAGCTGACAATTTGCTTATATACTGATATTTGCTATTCTTTAAATATCTGTTATTTTTGAAAAAACTCCTTTATATGCCCCTACTGGATCTGTCCAAGGTCAAATTCCTCATTATTGATGATTTTGCTAATTATCGTTCTATGCTCCATTCTATTTTAGTCAGTTGTGGAGCACAGCATATAGAAGATGCCTCCAATGCAGCTGATACCCTGAAAATGGTCACCTATAACAAATTTGATGTCATTTTATGTGACTATAACCTGGGTGATGGTCAGAATGGCCAGCAGCTACTCGAAGAGATCATGCATCGTCACCTGATGCCCTACGGCACTATCTATATTATGATCACTGCAGAAAACACCCAGAATATGGTCATGGCAGCAGTGGAATACCGTCCTGATGGTTATTTAAATAAACCCTTCCCAAAAGAATTGCTGCTTAAACGACTGGATATGCTGGTTCAGAAAAAGGCCATTATGAAGGATATTTACCGAGCCTATAACAAAAAAGACTATCAAAAGGCCCTTGAACTTGCTGATGAAAAAATGGCTCAGCACAAGAAACAGGCTCTGGAAATAGGCAAACTCAAGGGTGAAATTGCTCTGGCTGCCAATAAGCTGGATATTGCACTGGAAGTCTACAACAAAGCCCTGTCGATAAGAGACTTTCAATGGGCCATGGTCGGTAAAGCCAGAGCATTATTACAGAACAGGAATTATGCTGAAGCCCAGACTATACTGGAAGGGGTTATCAAGGAAAACAAAAATTATATTGAAGCTTATGATCTGCTGGCACAGGCACTGGAGCAGCAGGACAAACTGTATCTCGAAAATGGCCAGAATAAAAATGACATTCAAATGATTAAAACAACTAAACAGACTTATAAAAAAGATGCCAGTGCTATGTCTCACACCCAGATTGTAGAATGCCTAATGCAGAACAAACTGGGTAATGAAGATATGTCCCGGGAATTATTTCAACAGGCCATAGCTGAAATGCCTGGGGGTTCTCAGTCTTTTATCAGATGAGTTTAAAACCGATCTCCTGACAATTACCGAACAACTGGGTGAAACTGAACTGGCTGAAGCTCTGCAGGATAATATCAATAATGGCCCAGGTAATTCTAATGCAGAAGAAATAACTAAATCCTATCAATTCCTGTTGCTTAACGGCAAGGGTATACGTCTGTATACTGCTAATCGAATTGCTGAATCCATTCCTTATTTTGAGCAGGCAGCCGATCATTTACCTGAACGTATTTCTGTTAATATGAATGCTGCCCAGGCTTTGATGTTTTATATTAAAAATCATGGCCGCGATGACCAGATGCTTGTAAAAGTCCGTCATTATCTTGATATCTGCAAAAACCTTAATCCGGAAAATGAAAAACATCAGAAACTGGAAGCTATTTATACGGGGTTAACATAAGTGTCTGAACTTATTCCCCCTAAACAAACAAAAGATGTATCGGACATAAAAAAATTACAGACTCTACAAAACAGGACAGAACAGTTTAACGCTGTGTTAATGTTCTTTATTCACGATATTAAAAATTCTTTATTGATGTCACTCTCTAGCTTGGAAAAGCTTTATTATAAACTGGATCAACTATCTGACCAGCAAAAACAGTCCTTAACGACCATTCAGTATGAACTCAGGCGTATTAATAACACCCTGATTCAGCTATTATCTTTATACAAAATACAGACCAGTCTGTTTTCAGTACACATTGATCAATACAATGTCTATGACTTTCTGGATGAACTCATTATTAATAACCAACCTCTTAACAGCCAGAATGGTATTCAGATTAATTTACAATGTGATGAAGAGCTTGACTGGTTTTTTGACCGGGATTTAATTGCCACACTGATTAACAGCTCTGTTAATAATGCCATTCGTTATGCTCAAAACAAAATTCTTCTCAGTGCTCAAATTAATAACAATCAGCTGGAAATTACTATTGAAGATGATGGTGAGGATTTTCCGAAAAAAATGTTTACCTAGGAAGAAGATCTAGAAAGCATTATTAATTCCAATACCGGCAACACTGGTCTGGGCCTTTATTTTGCCCGAAAAATAACCTCTTTACATAAAAACAGAGAAAAACAGGGTCTGACAAAAATTGATAACCAGTCCAGCCTGGGAGGTGGTCGTTTTTTACTGTTTTTGCCCTAACCAGACTTTGGTCTAACTTTTTTAAAGCTATTGTTAGAAACTGAACTACTACAATTCAGGACATAAAAAAGGCCGCAATTGCGGCCTTTTTTATGGATGAAACAAACTTTTATTCTGCTTCAACAATTACCTTAACAGTGGTATTAACATCAGTGTGCAGATGAATTTCAATATCATATTCACCCAGCTCACGAATCGCACCTTCAGGCATACGAACTTCGCGTTTTTCAACACCGGTACCAGCAGCTGTTAATGCTTCTGCAACATCAGCATTGGAAACAGAGCCGAACATACGGCCTTCATCACCCGCTTTACGAACAATAACCACTTCCTTGCCTGCCAGTGTTTCAGCACGGCTATTAGCAGCACTTACAGCTTCTGTAGCAGACGCTTCAAGTTCTGCACGACGTGCTTCAAACATTTTAACGTTGGCTTCTGTAGCGGGCAGAGCTTTACCTTGAGGGATTAAATAGTTACGACCAAAACCTGCTTTCACAGAAACCTGATCACCTAATTCACCCAGCTTGTTAATTTTTTCTAATAAAATAACGTTCATGTGAATTCCCCGAATTAAGCGTGACTATCTGTGTATGGAAGCAGTGCCAGGAAACGAGCACGTTTAATGGCTGTAGACAGCTGGCGCTGATATTTTGCACTGGTGCCGGTAATACGGCTAGGTACAATTTTACCGTTTTCCATGACATAATTCTTCAAAGTGGCCAGATCTTTGTAATCGATCTCCGTAATACCTTCAGCGGTAAAACGGCAGTATTTTCTACGACGGAAATAACGTGACATTTTCTTTACCTTCTCTTTATTAATCTCTAAAAATTTAAAACTTATTCAGCGCTGGCTGCTGCAGTTTCCTGAGGAGCATCGCTTGCTGATGGTCTTTCAGACACGCTGTCGTCTTTCTCTTTTGCTAAAGGAGAAGCGTCAGTAACAGGGCCTTTCATAGAGATGATCAGGTTACGAAGAACGGCGTCATTAAAACGGAAAGCATGGGTCAACTCATCAATATTGGCCGGCTCACACTCAACGTTCATTAATACATAATGCGCCTTATGGATTTTATTGATTGGGTAAGCCAGTTGACGACGGCCCCAATCTTCCAGGCGGTGGATAGTTCCACTATTTGACTCAATAATGCCGCGATAACGCTCTATCATGGCAGGTACCTGTTCACTCTGATCCGGGTGAACAAGAAATACAATTTCATAATGTCTCATATTTAGACAGATCCTTACGGTTAATTAGTCCACAACTGGACTGAATCAGCTTTATACTTTCTCTATAATTATTTCTAAATCAAAGGGTACAAAGCAAGGAATGACAGTCACATGACTATCAAGGGTGCGGTATTATATTATCTTTAAGGGGTTTAATCAATATATTTTAAGATAATTTATTGTTTTGTAACTATTTACTCAGGGCGGGAGCATAATTTGGCCCGCATATCATCATCCCATGCTGCCCGTTTTAGCTTACCTTTCATACTGTCTTTAACAGGAGACAGTTTAGCGATATTAAGCGCAAAACGTCGAAACAATGCCATAT
>JANELJ010000206.1 GCA_024511395.1 Gammaproteobacteria bacterium
GTTTACATGCTCCTGAAGTTGAGTGTATCAGTAAAGGCAAAGCTCATAAGCCTTATGAATTTGGAGTTAAAGCCAGTATCGCGGTAACTAACAAGGAAGGCTTTGTTATTGGTGCTCAAAGCTGTCCGGGCAATCCTTATGATGGACACACTCTACTGCCACAACTGGAACAGATAAAACAGTTTACAGCCGTACAACCGGAACAGTGCTTTGTTGACCGGGGTTATCGTGGCCGCTGGTCATAACTTAAGAAAGATCCTCAATAAGCTCCGGCTTTTGTGGCTCAAAATTATTTCCGGTTTGATGGGGTCTTTTATCAAACCGGGGCAATCAGCTGCTTTAAACCTGACTTGAAGTCAGGCTTAAAACGGTATTATTCAGGTTGAACTAAATATGGATATTACTGATAAGCAGTTACTGCGTTATAAACGGCATATTATGTTGCCGGAAATTGATGTTGAGGGGCAGCAGGCCATAACTGAGGCTAAGGTACTGGTGCTGGGGGTGGGTGGTCTGGGTTCTCCGGCTGCCATGTACCTTGCTGCAGCGGGGGTTGGTCACCTGACTCTGGCGGATGCGGATAACGTGGAACTGGCTAATCTGCAGCGGCAGATTGCGTATAATGAATTCATGCTTGAACAGCAGAAAACTGAGGCCTGTCAGCAGACTCTGCGGGCGATTAATCATGAAATTGATATTAAGCCTGTTGCTCAGAAATTACAGGGTGAACTGCTGCAGAAGACTGTAGCCGGGGTTGATATCGTACTGGACTGCAGTGATAATCTGGCTACCCGCTTTGAGGTCAACCGGGTATGTTTCGAGTATAATAAGCCTCTGGTTTCAGGTGCGGCTATCCGCTGGGAAGGCCAGATCTCGGTGTTTATTCCGCAGCGTCAGGACAGTCCCTGTTATCAGTGTTTCCATCAGCCGGGAACAGAACTGGATCAGAACTGCAGCAATAATGGGGTAGTGGGGCCATTGACCGGTGTTGTCGGCAGTATGCAGGCTATTGAAGCCATTAAACTGATCACCGGAGCTGGTGATATTGTACCGGGGCGCACCCTGCTGTTTGATGCCCTGACCATGCAATGGGACAGTATGCAGGTACCACACAGAAAACATTGTGAGATTTGCGGGCATCGAAGTTAATTTTGTGAACAGAGCTTTCAATAAGAGTTTTTAATAAATGTTTTTAAATGAATGATCTTACGGATGCCAGTATCCAGGCACTGCAGTTATTATTATCCGGGGATGCACAGGTCTGGAAAATTATCAGTGTGTCCTTTACCGTTTCCCTCAAGGCCATTTTTATAGCTACTGTTCCAGCCATAGCTGTGGCCTTTGTGCTTGCTTATTATGCCTTTCCAGGTAGACGTTTTGTAATCACCCTGTTTAATACAGCACTGGCTATTCCCGCCGTGGTTGTCGGACTGACCATGTATTTATTATTATCCCGTTCCGGTCCCTTTGGTGATCTGCATTTGCTGTTTACCCAAGAGGCCATGATTATCGGGCAGATTATTCTGGCTTTTCCGATGCTGGTGGCTATGAGCCATGCCAGTTTGCAGTCTTCCGATCAGCGTGCCTGGGAAACAGCCATTACCCTGGGAGCTTCTGCTTTTGTAGCCGCAGTAACGGTTATTCGTGAAGTACGTTTTGGTTTAATGGCAGCTGTTATTGCGGCGTTCGGGCGTATTATTGCAGAAGTCGGTTCCTCCATGGTGGTGGGCGGCAATATCCTCAATCATACCCGGAATATCACCACAGCGATTGCACTGGAAACCAGTAAGGGTAGTTTTGTAGAAGGTATTGCTCTGGGTATGGTTTTATTGACCCTGGCTCTGCTGCTGAACTTTTTTCTGACGGCTATCCAAGGTAAGGCTGAGGTAATCCATCAATGACTTCGGTAATTAAAAAAGCCAGCCTGAGTCTAAAGCGTGTTTGTTTTAAGCGTGGTACACGAACCATTCTGGATAATGTGGATTTTAGTGTCAGCCAGGGGGCGCTGGTGTTAATGACCGGTCAGAACGGCTCCGGGAAATCTACTCTGCTTAAGATAACAGCCGGCCTGTTAAAGCCGCAGCAGGTTCAGGTTAGCTTTGTGCCTCACGACGGGCAGCAGGGGAGTTATCCATGGCCGAGATTAAAAAAATTGCTGCGCCGGAAAGTCTGTTACCTGCATCAGCATCCTTACCTGTTTCACGGCAGTGTTTATGATAATGTCGCTTATGGTCTTAAACGTCAGAAAATGTCGAAACAGGAGATAGAGCAACGGGTTGTTCAGGCATTGCAGGAATATTCACTGGAATCGTTAATCCATCGAGACTGTCATGAACTGTCCGGAGGAGAAAAACAGCGAGTGGCCATTGTTCGTTCATGGATCACCCGGCCCGAAATTATTCTTCTGGATGAACCGTTTTCCAATATGGACAAGGAATCCAGAAAAAAATCCTATGCCCTGATAAAACAGATGTGCCAACAGAATATTACTATTGCACTAACAAGTCATGACCCTTTGATAGGAGAGCTGTCATTTGATCAGCATATCCATCTTTATCAGGGAAAAATTACTCACAAATCGGTTTAAAAACTATGAATACAGATATTTTAAGTGTACAGCAGGCTCTGCATGTTATTCAGCAGCAGGTCAGTGAACTAGATAATCAACAGACCGTTATTTTATCCCAAGCGTTGAACCGGACTCTGGCAGAAGATATTATTTCTCCCATTAATGTGCCTAATTTTAATAATTCCGCTATGGACGGCTATGGTTTTCGACATCAGGATTTACCTGCCGAAGGCAGCCGCAGTTTTAAGCTTATTGGTCAGGCTCTGGCCGGTCAGGTATTTGAGCAGACTATTGGTGAGTTTGAATGTGTGCGTATTATGACCGGGGCAAGAATTCCCGATGGTGTGGATACGGTTATTGAACAGGAAAAAACTGAGCGGCTGGAAGATTATATTATTATTGCCAGCGGTCAGAAAAAAGGTGCCAATGTTCGTTATATTGGGGAAGACATTGCCCGGGGCCGTGTCGTATTGCTTGCCGGCAGTTTAATTGGCCCGGCTCAGATGGGGGTACTGGCTTCTTTAGGTATTGCGTCGGTTCGGATCCACAGAAAGCCTCGGGTGGCGGTATTTTCCAGCGGTGATGAAATTCGCAGTATCGGGGAAACCCTGGAAGGTAATCAGATTTATGATAGTAACCGTTATACCATTTTAGGCATGCTTGAAAAACTGTCAGTAGAAGTGGTGGATCTGGGCGTGATACTTGACACCCAGGAGGTTATTGAACAGACTCTGAAATCGGTTGCCTCAGAAGTGGATATGATCATTACTTCTGGCGGCGTATCCGTTGGAGATGCCGATTATATTAAACAGGCACTGGATAAAAACGGTGAAATCCTCTTTTCTAAACTGCACATTAAACCGGGTCGTCCACTGACCTTTGGACACCTGGATAATACCCTGTTTTTCGGCCTGCCGGGTAACCCGGTAGCGGTCATGGTGACCTTTATGTATTTTGTGCGGCCGGCACTTTTACAGCTATTAGGGCGTAAAGACACGCAATTACAGGATTTTGAGGTGGTCTGTCAGTCTGATATGCGTAAATTACCGGGACGAACAGAAATCCAGCGGGGCATACTGCAGCAGACAGAAACCGGTCTTACTGTACAGACCACCGGCAGGCAGGGTTCCGGCGTGCTAAGTTCCATGAGCCGCGGTAACTGCTTTATCTATCTGCCCCATGAAGCTGAGAGCATCAAAGCTGGTGACCGGGTCATTGTGCATCCTTTTTCTATGTTTGATTAAAAATACCTAGGTTTTTTAACACAAACGTTTATTAAAATTACGCCTTTTAATATAGGATTGAGGTAGCGCGTCCCCCTTTTTCAAAGGGGGACTGAGGGGTTTAATGGACAATTCTTTCGCGAAGAAGGCACTGGCCTTTTTTAGGATTTCTTTTTCCATCCTAAGTTCACAACTTTCTTTTCTCAGCTTTAGCAACTCATCCTGTTCTGACTGATTTAAAATCTCTGTTGGAGAACCCCGGGTGAATTGTTTTACCCACTTTCTCAAAGAAGTATGGTGTACACCCAGCTGTCGGGCTGCTTCACTAATGCTGTAATCCTGCTCTGTAATTAGTCCGACCTGAATAAATCATAGCACATTGATTTATAAGGAAATATTGCTTAATTGTGGGTGTTAAATTTGCAGGTTTTTGGTAAAATAAGCCTTATTACCTTGCAAATTTCCAGACCAAAATGAAGCCAAAGAAACAGCC
>JANELJ010000034.1 GCA_024511395.1 Gammaproteobacteria bacterium
GCTTTAAACCTGGCTTGATGTCAGGCTTAAAACGGTATTATTCAGGTTGAACTATTTACGGCAATGTGAAAATTAATAATTGGCTGGCCGGCCTTTTCACGCTGTATATTCAGGGTAGTGATTAGCCGCTGAATTAACAGAGCATAGGAAATAGCCTGAAAGGTGTGGTGTTCGGTCTGTTCAGGCACTCCAAACACCAGCATAACGCAATCACCGATATATTTATCAACATGACCGCTGTAGATCTGGCCTGCTTGGGCGATATAGGAAAAATATTCATTAAGGATCTGGGTCAGTTTACCCGGCTCCATGGTTTTGGACATTTCGGTAAAGCCTATCATATCAACAAACAGTACACTGGCATCAATTTGCTGTCCGCCCAGGTTAATGTTCTCCAGGTTATTCAGTACTTCCTGGGCTACCTGAGGAGAAACATAGCGGGAAAAGGCTTTTTCAACTGATTCTTTTTTAACAGACCGTCAGCCATCATATTGAGTGACTCCATTAAAATACCAAATTCATCATTACGCCGTTCATCAAAACGAACCTTATAATTGCCCCTGGAAATGGCATCACTGGCAGTAACCAGCTCTTCAATGGGTCTGGACAGGCGTTTACCCAGGAAAAAAGCAAATAAAATTGTCAAAATAATCAGTACTATGGTTGTCAGGATTATGGTGTACATGGTTTTAATGCGTGCCTGAGTAAACAGGCTTTGATCAAAAGTCAGTACCACATAACCTATGGTCACATTGTTATAAATGACATGACCCATAAAAGAAAGATTATTGTCCCATTGCAATGATGATATTTGCTTATAATTTGTCGGGAAAGCGGTTAATGGCGGGTAGAGTTCCCTTACTGCTGATGGGCTGTTTTTCATTGGAATAAAAGGTAATGCCCTGAATTTCCGTATGTCGTGAAAGGTTTTTAACCAGTACATCCAGATCTAGGGTATCAGAAGTGAGGTAGGATTCGGTTGCTGAGGTGGCCAGCTGACGGATAAGAATATCGGCATAGGAGTACATCTGCTTTTCAAGCAGCTGATTCTGATCACGGATGATCAGTGCGGCCAGTGCCAGCATCCCGGTAACGATCAGCACTATCATGGAGATGGCCAGTTTGTAGGCATAAGGAAAATTAACTTTTCGCATGGTTTTCCTTATCAGAAGAATAACGCATAATGAGTAATCTTTTATCTAAGATTATTATAGTTAAGCCTTGATTTTATTATATGTAAACCTTATTTCACAATAATTAAAAAAGCAGGTAGGTTATTTTGGAACAATATAGAGGTACAACAATTCTTTCTGTACGCCGGGGTAACCAGGTGGTTATCGGTGGTGATGGACAGGTTTCCTTGGGTAATACCATTATGAAAGGCAATGCCCGTAAGGTGCGTCGGCTGTTTCATGACAAGGTGATTGCCGGGTTTGCCGGCGGTACTGCTGATGCTTTTACCCTGTTTGAGCGTTTTGAAGCCAAACTGGAGAAGCATCGCGGCCAGCTGGTACGTTCAGCGGTGGAACTGGCGAAAGACTGGCGGACTGAACAGTCTTTAAGAAAGCTTGAAGCTCTGCTGGCGGTCGCTGATAAGGATGCCTCCCTGATTATTACCGGAAATGGTGATGTTATTGAGCCGGAAGAAGGCCTGATAGCCATTGGCTCCGGTGGTCCTTATGCCCAGTCAGCGGCACGTGCCCTGCTGGATAATACTGAGCTCAGTGCCCGGGAAATTGTACAGAAAGGTCTGACCATAGCCGGTGACATCTGTATTTATACCAACCACAATCAAACTATTGAAACACTGGATTTAGACCAGTAATTAGCCTTATTGATAGCCAGATAAGTATTAAGCAGGAGCAGAAAGAATCAATGTCTCAGATGACACCCAGAGAAATTGTACAGGAACTGGATAAACACATTATCGGTCAGGCCGATGCCAAGCGTGCCGTCGCTATTGCCCTGCGTAACCGCTGGCGCAGAAGTCAGGTGGAAGAACCACTGTGCAGTGAAATTACCCCCAAGAATATTTTAATGATAGGCCCGACCGGGGTAGGAAAAACCGAAATAGCCCGCCGTCTGGCCCGTCTGGCCAATGCCCCTTTTATTAAAATTGAAGCCACCAAGTTCACCGAAGTGGGATATGTAGGCCGTGATGTGGAGTCAATTATCCGTGATCTGGTGGATGTCTCCATTAAAATGACCCGTGAACAGGCTACCGCCAAAGTTCAGCATCGGGCTCTGGATGCGGCTGAAGACCGGGTACTGGACATTTTATTGCCCCCGGCACGGGGTGCCGATGAGTGGAATGCTGATGCCATGCCATCAGACAGTGAAAATGCGACCCGCCAGAAGTTTCGTAAGATGCTGCGGGAAGGTAAGCTTGATGAAAAAGAAATTGAAGTTGATCTTAAGGCGCCCAGCGTCGGAGTTGAAATTATGGCACCTCCCGGTATGGAGGAAATGACCAGCCAGTTACAGGGTATGTTCCAGAATCTGGACGGCGGTGGAAAAACCAAACGCAGTAAAATGGCCATTAAAGATGCTATGAAGGTACTGACTGAGGAAGAAGCTGGCAAACTGGTTAATGAAGAAGAAGTGAAACAGCA
Organism: Gammaproteobacteria bacterium; assembly: GCA_024511395.1. Classification (GTDB taxonomy): domain Bacteria; phylum Pseudomonadota; class Gammaproteobacteria; order GRL18; family GRL18; genus JANELJ01. The sequence goes on from JANELJ010000034.1 coordinate 2,613, forward strand.
GGCGGTCAACAATGTGGAACAGAACGGCATAGTATTTCTGGATGAAATTGACAAAATTGCCACCCGCAGTGAAGGCCGCGGTCCGGAAGTCTCCCGTGAGGGTGTACAGCGTGACCTACTGCCGCTGGTTGAAGGCAGCACCGTTTCCACCAAGTTTGGTATGATTAAAACCGATCATATTCTGTTTATCTGCTCAGGAGCCTTTCACCTGAGCAAGCCGTCGGATCTGATTCCGGAACTGCAGGGCCGTCTGCCTATACGGGTGGAGCTCAATGCTCTGGATGTGAAGGACTTCAGCCGAATTCTGGTTGAACCGGATGCCTCCCTGACGGAGCAGTACCGGGCCTTAATGGAAACCGAAGGCCTGAAGCTGGAATTTGAACACAGTGCCATTGAGCGTATTGCAGAAGTGGCCTTTACCGTGAATGAGTCCACCGAAAATATCGGTGCCCGGCGTCTGCATACCATTATGGAACGCCTGCTGGAATCCATTTCTTTTGAAGCTTCAGATACCAGTGACGAAGTGCTGGTGATTGACGGTGCTTATGTGGATAAACAATTAGGCGACCTGGCGATTAATGAAGATTTATCGCGTTATATTTTATAAATTATTTAACCTGATTAATCTTTATCAGGTAAACAAAGGTAACAAAGTATGTCAGAAACCACCAATACCCCTACACCAACAGAGATAAACTTTCATCAAAAATCCCGCGAACTGGACGTCGCTTTTGATGACGGCTCCCGCTTTGCCTTCAGCAGTGAATTTTTAAGAGTCCACTCCCCTTCTGCGGAAGTTCGCGGTCATGCACCGGGTGAGGAAAAATTACAGGTTGGTAAGGAAAACGTCAATATTGAGTCACTGGAGCCGGTTGGTAACTATGCTATTAAAATTACCTTTACCGATGGCCATGACAGCGGTATTTTCTCCTGGGAACTGCTGTATGACTATGGCAAAAACCAGGAAAAAATGTGGCCGACCTACCTGGAAAAACTTAAAGAAGCTGGCCACGAACGTAAAATCAACTAATATCCCCTCATCCGAACCTTCTCCCATTGGGAGAAGATGCTCAGTTTATTGATTGAATTTTAGCCGCATAGATATTGATCAAGAAAAATCCGAATTTTTTTCACTCTTAAAGCCAGCAATGGTAGTATTAGCGTTTAATAATTTGTAGCGGTTCAGGACTGTCTGATATGAACGGGCTACTGATAAACATTTCTACCCAGGAGAGCTTCTATGTCGGCAGGTGAACATCCCAAGCCTTTGAATATAACCGAACGGCGTACCACCATTGAGGAGTACCCCCGGTTTTGTGAAGAAGAAAAAGAACGCCGTATGAATTCCGATGATGAATTTGAAGAGCAGGCTTTTGATGCGGCCGTCGAGTTGACCCTGCGTAAACTAGAAAAGCTGGAAGAAGAGGGCTGGGTATGATTATTCAAAGTATCAGTGCAAGAAATGTACTTAAATACAAAAGCCTGGAGCTGAACGATCTGCCTGAACAGGGTATTATTGCCATTAGTGGCTTTAATGAGTCCGGCAAAAGTACCATCGGGGAATCCATCTGTTTTGCTCTGTTTGGTCGAACCTTTTCTATTGATGAAGATGAGCTGGACAAGATATTACGCTGGGGCGCCAGTGACTGTTCAGTAACCATCCGCTTCAGCCATCAAAGTGCTGATGCCAGCGAGCCTGAACTGTATGCCATTACCCGCATGCTGGACTGTGACGGCAACCACTCTGCCAAGCTTTATAAAGTTTATAATGAAGAAAATGCCATTGCCCGGTGTGTTGAACGGGTTGAAGAAGCCCTGTATAAGCTGACTTCGGTGGAATTTGATGAGTTTATTGAGTCCTTCTACTTGGCTCAGAGAGAAATCACCACCCCCTATCCGCACAGTTATGCCCTTAAAACCATGGCCGGTATCGCCACTATGGAATACTGCGAGCAGAATATCCAGGAAGATATTGAGCAGGATATCGTTGTCTCCGAAGAGCTGATAAATCGTATCAACCTGCTGGAAGAAGAAATAGAAGCCATACAGCTGGATGAACAGCATCTGGATAAACTGACCGCACAGCATGATCAGCTGCTGGCTGATAAAAAGCAGATTGATGAAAACCTGTCAGAGCTGAACAGCAGCATTGAGCAGTATAATACTGACCAGCCGCAGAAAGTGGCCTATCAGTATAAAAAAGGCCGAGCCGGGTTCTGGCGTTTTATTAGCCTGATCCTGGCTGCTGGTTTTCTGGGACTATGGGTGATCCTTGTTAAAATGCCCGGCAGTGACCTGTTTAATAAGGTTAATGAACTTCTACAGACTAATGTTCCCCAGTTCACTGCTGAGCAATACCCGTTTTTGCTCTATGCCGGCAGCGGTTTTGCTTTACTGTTTATTATTTTCTGGGCCATGATCGTCAGCCATAAAGGCAATATCGGACGTCTGGACGAAGCCGGTAAAACCTTGGCAGAGAAACTGAGGGCACTGGACAGTGAGTGTGCTGCAGAGTCTGATGAAAACAAGGACATGCTGTTGCGCCGTATTGAAAAAAGCTCACTGGATACTAAAGCCCTGTCTGAAGCTCTACAGGCGGATCTGGATTATCTGACTCAGGAACAGGAAAAACTGGCGGAACAGATCAGTGAATTATCCTCAGAACTGGCCATTGAACGTGATCGTGTAGAGAAAGTACGTGATCTGTTGGAAAAAGTAGATATTCTGCAGGCCCAGGTTGATGACAAAGCTGAGCGTAACCGTATCCGGGAACTGGCATCAGAATTATTAATGGGCGCCACCCATCACCTGTCCAAACGTTTTAATCATGTGATCCGTGATCACGTCAGCAAGACCCTGCCTCTGTTTACCGACAACCGTTATGAACATCTGCAGATTGATGAAGATCTGACTGTACGGGTATTTTCTAATGAAAAGCACGACTTTATGGAACTGGATGAAATTTCCAGCGGTACCCAGCGGCAGATCATGCTGGCCGTGCGTCTGGCTCTGTCGCAGGAAATGGTCAGCCGCAAGGTGCATAACCAGCAGTTCCTGATCCTGGATGAGCCGTTTGCCTTCTTTGATGAAGAACGTACCGAGCGTTCACTGGCGGTATTGCCGGAGCTCAGCGACAATCTGCCGCAAATCTGGATTATTGCTCAGACTTTCCCTGAAGGTATGAACTTTAAGCGCACTATTTACTGTGAACGGGAACAAGTTGAAAAAACAGCCTGAGTGCAAAAAAGAGCCTGATCAACAGAAAGGCGCCATTAAGCACAGCGGCCCCAATCATCAGGGTAGTAACAGCACCTCACCCTACCCTGTCAGCCGCCTGGCGCCCCATTTTGAACTGGTGGATCTGGCCCGGCAGATTTCAGAAGCCGACAGTAAAATCAATATCCGTGTCAATGCCAAGCTCAAGGTCATTGCCGATCAAATTAAACACCTGCAGGCCGAAGCCCAGAGTGTAATGGAAGCGGCTCAACGGGATCAGGAACTGCATCAAGCCGACTGCAATTTCACCCGCATCCCTGGTCGTATTTACCATTTATACAAAAAACCTGATGGTACTACTTATTTCCCCATGCTCTCCCCACAGGACTGGGGCAAACAGTGCCCACATGAATTTATAGCCTCCTACCGCCTGGAAAATGATATGTCCTGGACCTTAATGGACAATTAAAAGTTAAAACTTTTGTAACTACACTCCATAATACAAACCACCGTAGAGTGACTGACCACAGGATCATGATTTTCTAATGGAATCGTCGTATAATCGACACTTAAGAAAATAACCGCATTTTATTATTGGAAATACCATGGAAAATCAGAATCAGCCGGGTGATACTACCCATTTTGGTTATAAAACGGTCAATAAAGAAGAAAAAGTCGGTAAGGTGGCCGAGGTTTTTCATTCGGTGGCCAGTAAATACGATGTGATGAATGATCTGATGTCGATGGGTATTCATCGACTCTGGAAGCGTTTGACCATTGAAAAAAGCGGTGTGCGCCGTGGTCAGAGTGTGCTGGATCTGGCCGGGGGTACAGGCGATCTGGCGGCTAAATTTTCCAGAATTGTGGGTGAAACCGGCCGGGTGGTGCTGGGTGATATTAATGAGTCCATGCTTAAGGTAGGCTGTGCCCGCCTGACGGATCAGGGCATTGTCGGTAATGTCGAGTATGTACAGGCCAATGCCGAATGCCTGCCTTTTCCGGATAATACCTTTGACTGCATTACTATTGCCTTTGGCCTGCGAAATGTTACAGATAAGGATGCTGCCCTGGCTTCTATGTTCCGGGTATTAAAACCCGGCGGTCGACTGCTTATCCTAGAATTTTCCAAACCGGTTGCACCGGGTCTGAGTCCCATCTATGATTTTTATTCCTTTAATATCCTGCCCACCATGGGCAAACTGATTGCCAACGATTCAGAAAGCTATCGTTACCTAGCAGAATCCATTCGTATGCATTCAGATCAGGAAACCCTGAAGGCTATGATGGAAAATGCCGGCTTTGAGCGCTGTGATTATACCAACCTGACTGGTGGTATTGTGGCTCTGCATCGTGGTTTTAAATTTTAATACAGGCCCGGTAATTTTATGCAAAGCAGCACTATGGATCATAAAGTAAACAGCCCGCAGGAGCATATCAATCCCCTGCTGATCCCCTTGCTGGCCGCTATGGAGGCCGCGCTTAATCAGCTATTTGCTATGGATCCCGAGAGTTTTGTCAGACTGGCCGATTTTAAGGGACGTATTATCGCCTTTCATATCACCGATATGGATCAGTGGCTGTATTTTTTCCCCGATAAACAGGGTATGCAGATCATCAGTCATTATGAAGGTGAACCGGATACGGTTATATCCGGCAGCTTACTGGCCTTTGCCAAAATGGTTCTGGCAGAAGATCAGGAAAAAACCCGTTCGGTCTTTAAGGGTGATATTAAAATTATCGGCGATATGGCGCTGGGTCAGCATTTTCAGGCATTGTTCCAGCAGCTAGATATTGACTGGGAAGAACATCTGTCTCATATTACCGGTGATATCATAGCACATTCACTGGGCAATGCAGCGCGAGGCATACTCGGTTTTGGTAGACAACTCTTTAATTCACTGGGTATGGATGTAAGTGAGTACTTGCAATATGAAACTCGTGATATTGCTTCCGAGCCGGAAATTCAGCATTTTAACCAGCAGGTGGATATTATCCGTAATGATGTTGAACGGGCAGAAGCCCGTATTAAGCGTCTGGAACAGGCGCTTGCTCAGTTAGCTCAATCAGAAAAAGAAAACAGCTCTGACCAATAACGGAACCCCTTTCTACATGGCTCACATTCAATGAGAAACATCGCTCACTTTTTCCACCTGATGACTATTAGCCGGGTGCTGCTGAAACACGGCCTGGATGAGTTAATTCTAAATACCCATCTGTTCAGACCTATTCGTTTGCTGCGTTATTTATCTCCTACCTTCTGGTTTAACCCCCGAACCCGCCGACCACGGGGTGAACGTATTCGTATGGCCCTGGAAGATCTGGGGCCGATTTTTGTTAAGTTCGGGCAGATTCTGTCAACCCGGCGGGATCTGCTGCCTGATGATCTGGCTGAGGAACTGGCCAAATTGCAGGATCAGGTGCTGCCCTTTGGTGCAGAGAAAGCCGTGGCCATCATTGAGGCCTCATTTAAACAGCCGATTACTGATATTTTTGCCGAGTTTGAGCATACCCCGCTGGCCTCTGCTTCCATTGCCCAGGTACATACCGCTACCATGCATGACGGCCGGGAAGTGGTGGTTAAAGTGGTGCGTCCGGATATTGAAAAGGTTATTCGCCGTGATCTGGCACTGCTGTATGTGATTGCCGGCAAGATGGAACGCTACTGGGCTGATGGCCGGCGTCTGCGCCCAATGGAAGTGGTGCATGAATTTGAAAAAAACATTCTGGATGAGCTGGATCTGCTGCGTGAAGCCGCCAATGCTTCCCAGTTAAGACGAAACTTTAAAGACTCCACTATTCTGTATGTACCGGAAGTGGACTGGAACCACTGTCGTAAAAAAGTCATGGTTATGGAGCGCATTCATGGTGTACCGGTAACCAATATGGCCGAGCTTAAGTCCATGGATATTGACTTTAAGCGGCTGGCGGAAATGGGTGTGGAAATCTTTTTTACCCAAGTGTTCCGGGATAATTTTTTCCATGCCGATATGCACCCCGGAAATATCTTTGTCTCCAATACCGGCCAGTATATTGCCATTGATTTCGGTATTATGGGTACTCTGAATCCGGAAGATCAGCGTTATCTGGCAGAAAACTTCCTGGCCTTTTTTAACCGGGATTATTACCGGGTGGCTGAACTGCATGTGGAATCCGGCTGGGTACCACCGGATACCCGGGTGGATGATTTTGAGTCGGCGATCCGTTCGGTATGTGAGCCGATTTTTGAAAAGCCGCTGCACGAAATTTCTTTTGGTCAGTTATTATTACGCCTGTTTCAGACTGCACGGCGTTTTAATATGGAGGTTCAGCCACAGCTGGTGTTATTACAGAAAACCCTGCTTAATATCGAGGGTCTGGGACGGCAGCTATACCCTGAACTGGATCTCTGGGATACTGCCAAACCGTTCCTGGAAAACTGGATGAAAGAACAGCTGGGTTTCCGCTCTTTTGCCAAACAGATCAAACACAATGCCCCTTTATGGATGGAGCAGCTGCCAGATTTCCCCAATAAAGTTTTTGATGTGGTACAACAGGCCCGCCATGGTAAGCTGAGCATTAATTACAAAAGTGAAACCTTAAACCGTATCGAAGAAAAAATTGAACTGCAGAGCAGTAAGACCACATCTGCAATTATCAGTTCGGGCCTGCTGGTATGCGGAGCTATTCTGTATTCTGGCAGTTTAATACTTGAGGCTCAGGTTCTGGCAGGACTGGGTGTGGTAGGTGTATTGTGGGCACTATTTAAAAAATAAAGTTCTCTCCCCTGCGCCTGAAAAAAGTAGGGGAGATTTTTTTAACAGGTTTAAAGTACCTTTTTGGCAGTATTTAATAACTGTTCCGGATTAAACGGCTTAACCAGCCAACCAGTAGCCCCCGCTGCTTTACCTTCCATTTTTTTATCGGTACCGGCTTCTGTGGTTAATACTAGGATGGGAGTGAATTTATAATTGGGTAGTTTATGAACTTCTTTGGTAAAAGCCAGTCCGTCATTGGCTTCTTCCACTTCATAACCTGCACTTTTCAGGGTAAAAGAAATCATTTGTCTCATGGATGATGAGTCATCCACCACTAAAATTTTCTGTGCCATTGTATGCTCCGAAATTAGGTAATTTTTTCTTTAAGAATGATTGATGCAGGCTAAAAAATCAAGTTACAAATATTTAATGTTGGCTTCAGGTTTGCCAGTTAATGGGGGCCTGTCCCTGCTGTTCAAGAAACTGGTTTATTTTAGAAAACGGGCGGCGGCCGAAAAATCCCCGATAGGCAGATAAAGGGGATGGATGAGGGGAACGCAGGACAAAATGTTTATCAGTATCAATAATGGCACCTTTTTTCTGGGCATAGCTGCCCCATAAGACAAAGGCAATGGGCCGGGACTGCTGATTAAGGGTATTGATAATGACGTCGGTCAGAATTTCCCAGCCACGCCCCTGATGAGAATTAGGTTCACCGCTTTCCACGGTTAAGACACTATTAAGCAATAATACTCCCTGTTCGGCCCAGGACTGTAAATGACCATTGTGGTTAGTAATGCCCAGATCATCTTGCAGTTCCTTAAATATATTAATCAGGGATTTGGGGATGGGTTTGACTTCCGGCATAACCGAAAAGCAGAGACCATGGGCATGTCCAGGGGTGGGGTAGGGATCCTGACCTAGGATAACCACTTTAACCTGTTCCGGGGCGGTGGTGTTAAGGGCATTAAACCAGAGGCTGGAGTGGGGCAGAATAATTTTGCCCTGGTTTTTTTCAGTGCGTAAAAATTCTTTAAGGTTTAATAAGGCATCTGTTTGAAAGGTGTCTTCAAGCAGTTCCTTCCAGCCGTTATTAAGTTTGACAGAACTCATAAATACCCCCGAGTAAATAATTTACCCGGAGAGTATAACCGCTTTACTGCAGGCATGGAATCCATGCAGTTAAATCTACTGATTAATTTAGGTTAAAAGAGCTCCCGGGTGATTATTTTTTAGGAGTAAAGGTAAATTTCTGACCAGCCAGGCTGGCTTCATACATCAGACCAGCCTTGGCAACGGTAAAAACAACCATGCCCTTACGAAAACCACTGCTGGCCGTATCAGCATTGTTTTTGTCACCGCTGATAGAAGCGGTATTGCCGGTGGTATTGGCACTAGCTGATGCTCCGGCGGTAATGGCAACGGCTTCAGCAGAAGCGCTGAACTCAAAGTTGTTGCTGGTAAAGGCATCCAGTGCAGCCTTGTTTTCAAAGAAAATAATCTGGCTGAATTCCTGGGCTCCTAGCTGGAAACCAATGGAGCCCTGAGTCATACTGGTGTCACCAATATATTTGCCTTGTTCATAGACTTTACCTTTGCCATAGGCGCCGCCAATCACAAAGCCGGCTTTACCAATGGTTGGAAATACGGCATAGCCGTAGCTTCTTTTGAAAAACTGGCCACTTTCGCCGGCTTCACGAAATACTTTTAAAGTATCTGCAATATCATCGGCCATCGCACTCTGCGATAGTAAAACTAAAGAGAAGAATTAATAATGTAAAAATCTTTTTCATAGCTGCTTTCCTTAAAGTTAAAAAATAAAGTAAAAATGTACCACATAATGGTACTATAAAGGCTACTATAATTGATATGAACCTATTATGAAACGCATAACACAGCTTCAACCCCTGTCCAAAGAGCATCATCAGTCGCTGGTACTGTCACAAAAAGCCATTAATACAGCACAGCAGGGTGATGAGAAACAAATTGCAGAATTCTGTCAGCAAATTGTGCAGAGCTATCCCGGTGACTGGAAAATACATTTTAAAATTGAAGAAGACAGTATTTTTCATGTGATTCAACATTTATCTGCCGACCAT
>JANELJ010000035.1:0-7429 GCA_024511395.1 Gammaproteobacteria bacterium
GGACAATCCAGTTTAAGCCCCAGCTCACGTTGACGGGTTCGCCTTAATACCAGCCAGGCTCTGACAACAAGAGCACCGGTACTGTGACAGACCACATTAATGCGCTCTGTTTTATTAAATAACCGGTTGTAATCTGCTTCCAGTTTATCAGCAAAGTCTTTAAAGGTTGCTTCATCATCCATACTGGCATAATCAAGTAAGAATACATTGGCTTTTTTAAAACCAGCTTCCCTGACAAAAAAATCCCGCAAGTCTTTAAAACTTTGCGGTCCGTCTGAATAACCATGAATAATTAAGAGTTTCTCATTCTTTTTAACACTCATAAACATTCTCCTTGATTGTTCGACAGCTGCTAAAGTTTCCCTCACCCTGGCTCTCTCCCGGAGGGAGAGAGAAATATTCTTCTAATTTAGGCTTTATGAGTATAATAGTCAATTAAGCGCAATTTTATGGCACTTAATAAATCATTTGTTACGCCATCATTTGAAGCGTTAAAACACAGTAAATTCAGGGATTGAGCAAGCTCCTGCAAATACCTGTCCTGTACCTGTTCAGCCCATTCAGATAAGGTTCTGCTGCCGGAAGTTTGCAATAATAATTCTCTGAGTTGCTCTGCAGAACCGCAGACCTCAATATCACGAATAAAGGCGATACATTTTTGGCGGGACTTAAACCATTTATACAGATAGAACACCATAAGAGCAATCAGCAGTAATAGCAGAATGAATAACAGATATTGAGCAAATACCGGGATATACCAAAGAGACGGCAGTTGAATCTGTGTTTGTTTTAACAGCCCCTGTTCGGGATCAAAATAATTAATACTGATATGGGTGTTTTTTAATGGTATTGTCCAGGTCGGTACAGCAACACTCCAGCTCTGTGCAGATTGTTTTCCTGTACCCCTCAACTGCTCATGGGCAGCAAACTTAACTCGATCCGGCGTTGTCTGAGCCATTTTGGCCAAGCGGCTTCGAATACCATATATTTCCTCTCCCAGATAGCCATCACTTTTTATGGATAACTGCCAGAAAGGGCAGCTATTGACCTGTTCCAGTTTGCTGCTGATCTCAATTTGTGCCACGGGAACGGTGGCTGGAATATAGGCCGGTACCGGTTTGATAGTGATATTAATAACAGGAAGATAAAAACGCCAGCGTCCCCTGCTGCCCCGCTGCACACCAGAAGGTGCATCGAGGCTAAAATGGCCATAGTTCTGAGCTTTTAACTGCCAGTTAACCCGAACAGTCTTAATACCATTCTTATACTCACTTTCCTGCCAGCTGTACAGCACACTAAAACCGGGAAAACGGGCTTCTTCTGTTTTAACCTGGTTATTCTCTGTCATCAGGTTCTGCACAATACTGATAATAATGGTTTCACCCTGCCAAATCTCTTTAGGCGGCGAGTTCCAGTGAGGTGCACCATTAATATTATTGCGTATCAACGGACGTACATTAATATCAACAGGACGGGCTATGGCACCGCCCTGAGCAATAGCATGCAGGGTTTTAATGCCTGTTGTTCTTGGATATAAACGCAGATACTGAATGGTTTTAATATACCCTCCGGGAAGGTTTTCACTGTCCCTGGACATATCTTCAATATAAAAATTTTTATTCCAGCTATGCAGCTGGGCCGGTTCGGGTATGCTCTGCCCGAAATAAACAAGCTGCACTGATAAAAATTTGCCCATTTCCAGTTCCGTTTTATCAGTAACAATATTCAGGACAGCCTTTTTTTCCATATTTTTTTCAATGTCTGTACTGGCCAGGGCTGTATTAGCCAGTACAGGTATCAAAATCAAAAGAAGGCTAAAACTGAAACAGGATAACAACAGCAGGGATAATAATCGGTACACCGTATTTACCATGAACGCTGTCCCTCACTATCCAGAGGTTTATCCGGAACAAAGTGCAGACCGGTTTCATAGGCCATTAGCTGATTAAATAGCTGAGCAGTGGACTCAGGCTGAACATCCTGGCGGGAGAGCACCCAGAAATTTTCATTCTCCAGGGAAGAAGAAGACCCTTTATACAACTGAAACTTAATGCCCTGTTTGAGCAGGTTCTGCTGCTGTTGAACTGACAACTGGCGAAAGACAGGATTGTTTCTCAGCTTTTCAAAACTCGGTAAAAATATTCCATCAGCCACCTTGTCCGTAAACTTTTCTGTTAGCTGAGAGGTTGCGGCACGCCACTGAGCACGCTGCTGAGTGATTTCAACATCCTTAATCGTCTCACGTATGGCCTTTGCAAGAGAATGGGCAAACTCAATATTAACAGCGGTTTTATCCGTCGCAATATCCCGCCGGGCGGCGTCCTGGTATAAAACCTCTGCCTGTTCATAATCACCCAGATAAAAATAACTATTGGCCAGATTAAAAACAGCCTGTGCCTGTAAACTTTTATCTTTAAGATGCCAGGCTAGTCGGGAAAAAACCTGTTGTGCGCAGTTGTAATCTTTTAAACGATAACAGGCAACGCCCCGTGCAAAACGTGCATAATCTGATAATAACTGACGCTTATCAGGCTGTGTGAGGTCAAGCACTTTTTGATACTGCTTTGTCTGCAGGGCATTATTAATCTGCTCATCCAGTGTTTGATTATTATGGCAGGCAGTAAGCAGTAATATTAAACTGATCACCATAAGTTTTGATACTGAACCGGTAAAACGCAGTGCTGCCAGTAAAAAAAGTCCGCCCAGTAGCAACGGGATATAAAACCATTCGTGCCATAGAACCTGATTAAAATCCTTACCTTTAATTTCAGGTCGTGGAATATTCAATATTTCCCGCAGTGACACTTCATTGACAGCTTCTAACGGGTAATACTTCCCTTTTGCTGCTTGAGCCAGTCGTTGCAGATTTTCACTATGACGTCTGCTCACCACAATCACCCCGTTATGAGTCAGACTACGATTTAATCCCTGTGGAATACTGACGGCTTCATCACCACCCACCCCAATAATAACAATGTTTTCATAATTGTCTTTAACCTTAGTAATGCGTTTAAGAGCTTTCTCCAGAGCCGTTTTACCTGAATCGCCATCACTGAATAACAGCAGATAGGTATGTGAAGTAGTCTTATTTTTATCATGTGAGTTATCATATTCCTTGTTCTCCAAAGCTGAAGCCAGATTATTGCCATTAGTTGGAGGCCGAAACTTGCTCAACTGGCTGATAAAATGGCTCAGTAAATTCTGATCCATGGTGGGAATAAGCAATGTATGTGGTTGACCGGCAAAAATAGACAGCCCCACTTTAGTCTGTTCCGGTAATACACCTGTCCACTGCTGTAACTGCTGCTGAACCTGTGCAATACGGCTCTGACTACTGTCTATGGCCTGCATGGACTGGGAAAAATCAACTAATACCCTGACTGTGGAGCTTTGTTGTAATAAGGCTGGTGGTACCCACTGGCCTATCCTGGGGCCGGCAAGCGCCAGGCAGAACATCAGCCAGGCCGCACTTAAGAACAGCAGGTGAGGTGTCAATTTTAGTTTTCCTGAATCAGCCTGCAACCAGGGTAAAAATTGTGTATCTGCAATCTGCTGCCAGCGTGTTCTCTGTTTAAAATAAATCCATAACAATACCAGAAACGGAACTAAAATCAGCCCTAGAGCACCGGGTAAATACCAGTAAATCCCTTCAGGAAACATCTCTGCTCCCCCGTGAATAGCGTACAGCAAGAAACAACAGTATCAACATGGCAGTAAGCAAAGGAATATAATACCAAGGCTGAGTTATTTTATTATCAACAGAGCGATTATTATCAGTCTTCGTTTTTGACTGCTGAAGTGATTTATGTTGTAACTGCACAATGGTAGCCATAGCCCGTTTAAAGTCATTATGGTCACGGGCATGAAAAAGCTTTCCTTTACCTGCTTTTGCTACCTTTTTTAGCACATCCAGATTAACAGGCTCATAAAGCAGACTACTGGTATTTAATACTGCACTTTCAGGCTGTACCGAACCGACGGCTATAACATAAACAATAAAACCTTTTTCTGATAATTGTTCAGCCGCTGTCTGCGGTGAGATATCACCTACCTGAGTGCCGCCATCGGAGATAATAATAGCCACCTGTGCATTATCCGAACTATTGCTGCTGTTTTTATTCTTATTAGCAAACTTTTTTTCAATCAGCTTAAGTGTGGCCCCCATGTCTGAAATACGGCCGCCAAGAAAAGTGGTTATTCGCCCTATTTCATGCTGTACAACATTAATATCCTTTGTTAGCGGCAGCCATAATGCTGGTGGATTACCGGATATAAGCAGAGCAAACCGATCCCCCGTATAAAAATCAAGTGCCTCCGAAAGTTCTTTTCTGGCAAAGCCAATACGACTGACAGACTGATTATTAATCAGGTAATCACTTAAACTCATGGACAGAGCGGTATCCATTACAAGAACCATGTCAATGGGCTGCTTGTTATCTCTTTCTGCAAGCTGTCCAGTATATTGAACAGGTTGTGCCAGAGCCAGTAGTAATAAACTGAGCAATACTGAGAGCAGGACATTATGCTGCCTGAAATGCACCTGTTTTTTTTCATGCTGCAGAGTTTCAGCATCCATGGAATTAAGTAAAGGATAATGAATGGTTATTAAAGGCAACCAGCGAGGCCATAATATCTTCACTGATCTGAATTTATACCAGACCAGCCAGATTATGGGTATAAAATACAGCCAGACTTCCTGTTTAAAACCAAACTCAGACATACTGTTTAATTCTCTGTAACAGCAGGAGGATCTGTTCAGGATCTGGTGGCTGCTTTTTAAAGCGTAATCTGTCCAGTTCTGACTGAAAATGATTTATTTCAGTTTTTTTATTATGCTCTAAAGCTCTTAGTAATTCAGCAAGCTGATCAGCCGCTTTAACTGGACTGATACTTTGTTTTAATAACTGCAGTTTCAGAGATCGCCAGGGATTATTAAAAACCGTTTTGTAATACCAGAAGAATAACAGCAGTACGGCAGTAAAAAACAAGGCCATCAGCAATATGGATGTTGTACTGAATACCATACTGGAAGGTAATTGCGGAATAAAAATATCAGCCAGATTGTCAGCCTGAGAAACCCGCATACTAACTTACCAGCCGTTGTGGATTTAGATTGTCCTGCACAGTGGAAACCAAGCTGAAATTAATCGACGATTGCTTAAATAAATCAATGAGCATTTCAAAGCGTGCCTCAATTAACTGGTTTAATAGCGGTTGCTGAGATTTTGTAAGATTAAAGATGGATTGTTTCCAGACCAGTTCAATGTCGCTGCTAAAATTCACCCTCTGTTCTGACGGATCCTGAATACAGAATGCCTGACAGGCACAGTAATGACCCAGTGCCTGCAGTGATTTTTTATGCTGCTGCTTCAGAGAATTAAAATCAGATAGTAAAATCAGATCACTGCCCTGCTCAACATGCTGTTTTATGCCGGCAAAGATATGCAGCCAGTCAGATTCATGGTCAGAATGACCGGGCGGACACGGTTGATTGGCCTGTCTGAACATGGTTTTAAGACTGTTAAGACCAGACTGTGCAGGCAGCCATTGATGATTGCTGTCTAGAATGTTAAAAGCGACCTGCCGCTGTTCCTTAATGGCCTGTGCACTGAGAACTACCGCAAGACGCAGTGCCTGAGCCGCTTTAAGACGACTGTGTGTGGCATAACGCATGGAAGCGGAACGATCTAGTAAAATACACAGGGGACGGGATAATTCACTATGAAACGTTCTGACCAGAGGTACAGTGGATCGAGCAGTGGCCCGCCAGTCAATAATTCGGGGATCATCTCCGGGATAATAGGCTCGAACTTCTGCAAAATCCGATCCTGAACCAATATTGGCTGAAACGGTTTCGCCACTTTGAATAGATTTTAAGGGCTTTTGATAAACACTGTTGAGTGGATTACCCGCCAGTTGAATAAGCTGATTAATTTCCGAATCACTGAGCAGGTTTTGTGTGAGCAGGGAGTGTCCGGGGGAAAAAACCATATTTAAGATATCAGCTCATGAATTAAAAGAAAGGAAACAGATGTTCAGGGCTGGCTGATGGTATTGAGCAGACTACTGATAATAGTATCCGCATTAATATCCTCAGCCTGGGCTGAAAAGTCCAGTACTATTCGATGACGCAATACATCACCTGCCAGTTCTATAACATCCTCAGGTATTACATAGTCACGATCATCAAGAAAGGCTCTGGCCATAGCTGATCTGAGCAGTGCAATAGAGGCCCTGGGAGATGCACCGGTCTGTATCATTTCACCCCATTGAGGCAGGTATTTAGAAAGATTACGGGTGGCAGTCACAACTTCAACCGCATACCGCTCTATTTTTTCATCAATAAAAACATCATTAACCTGCTCTCTTGAGGCCAGAATATCAACCGGTTTAAGCACTGCAGTCAGGCCTTCTTCTACATGGGCTTTTCGGGCCCGTCGGGAAATTTCAATTTCCTGTTCCAGATCGGGATAATCGAGAATAATCTGAAATAAAAAACGGTCCAGCTGGGCTTCCGGCAGACGGTAAGTTCCGGACTGCTCCAAGGGATTCTGCGTCGCCAGTACCATAAAGAGCAGAGGTAATACCCGGGTGACACCACCCACTGTCACCTGGTGCTCAGCCATGGCTTCCAGTAAAGCCGACTGCACTTTAGGCGGTGCCCGATTAATTTCATCAGCCAGCAGAATTTCATGAAACAGGGGGCCGGGAATAAACCGAAAAGTACCGGTAGAGGCATCATATATATCACTGCCGGTTAAATCCCCGGGTATGAGATCAGGCGTAAACTGAACCCGTTGATACTGAGCATCCACACTGGTCGCCAGAGCATGTACAACCGTAGTTTTTGCCAGCCCGGGAGGCCCTTCAAGCAAAACATGACCGCCGGCCAGAAGTGCTATAACCAGACGGTCAAGCAGGGCCTCCTGTCCTACAATGACGTTACCCAGTCTTGCTCTTAAATCATGCAGCAGTTTAATATCAGCCATGGTTATTTATTCAGCTCTTCCCTTTGTCTTGTTGCGTATGTTGCGTAGTGACTATTTCTTTTTCCATTGCCCGGAAGATGTCTGATACATCCAGCCGGGGGATATTTTACGGATCCAGGTTTTAGCGAATGTTTTCTGGATATCTGCCTGCCATTCAGGATGGCCATTGGCTTTGGCAATTTCCCGGTAAAGGTTCATACGATCCTTATTTTCCGCGCTGATCAGCTTTTTAGCAATGGATTTCTGCTTAAGTGATAAAACCGAGGCATTAGCAATGCCTATTAGGCCATTATTGGTAAACCCAATTGCGCCGGAATCATAAAAAGGGCGTAATTTAGTCTGCCTTTTTTTCATACTGTTTTGTATGGTTCGAATAGCAGTTGAATCAATATTAAGATTGGCCTGCCCCGCAGCCTGGGCTGATGGAATAAAGAAGTCTG
>JANELJ010000035.1:7529-11468 GCA_024511395.1 Gammaproteobacteria bacterium
AGTCTGGTATTCATAAAATTATCCTTAAAGACTCTATTTTATTGTTACTTTAAATTATAAACAGTATAGCTGAATTAAGCCTGAACCAGTAAATAGTTTATTTTATGACTTATTCAATGACAGCCTCATTAGCCGACTGAATATTCTTCAGTCGATTGATTAACACTTCCCAGTTAACCGTCTTCTGAAACCCCATAACATCAATTCTGGGCAGGCCGCTGCCTTTGACTATATAGTAGGCATTATTCCCTTTAGGTTCAACACCATCCATATAACAGATATTGTTTTTTAGTCGGCAGCTCAGGCCTATTTTGGCATAACGAAAGGTTTCAAACACACTTAAAAAACTACGGGATAAAATCCCGGAGGCTCCACCTAGGCTGGACAGATTATCAATGGCTCTTTGACTGATACGATGTCGGCTTTTATCATTTTTGGGCGTTCTAAAAGATGTATTGAAGGCAACCGGTGACCAGTTATAGAGTTCCAGATTGCGTATTTTGCCAGCCATACGCCCTTCTATTTCACCAAAATTAAAGGTTTTAGTCAGTGATTTAAGATCCAGGTTTAATAAATCGATATTGGCAAAAAAACGGGCACTGTCATCCAACGGATGTTCTATTTTTAAGTCCTTGAAAATAATACTGCCGTCAAATACCCGCATCATCATGGCTCCACCGACAGTCAGCAGGTGACGGGTATAAGTGGTTTCAGGAATAACCGCTGAGAATTTACCATCAAGAAGTGGCCAGTTAAAATGTTCAGATATCAGCTTAAGTGATACCGGTTTTATCAGTCCGTCAATACCGATAATCATACCTGTGCTTTTGTCCTGTTCAGAAACCGGCTCTCCAAGACGCTTCAGTTTCAGACTGTTGATATGCAAAGCCCCATCAAACAGTGGAATATCGGTTTCCTGCAGTAATTTAACCTGATCACTAAAGGCCACAAATTTAAGCTGGGTTGTGCCAAACAGCAGTTCAGCAAGCTGAATTTCTTCCCAGTTAATATCACTGACAGGACTCTGGACTGAATTTTTATGATTGTTCCAGTTCAGTTCCCCGTTTAAATTAGTGACAGCAATTTGCTGGTTAAAGTCCAGATACAGCTCTTTTAAAATAGTATTAAGCTGAATTTTTCTGCCGCATCGGCCAAAGAAGCCCTTTAACTTACCTTCTAAAAGTAAACCTTCATATTCCGTACCTTCCAGTATGTTTTTTAAATACAGGCTGTTAAAACTCTGCAGATCATTAAGGGTGTAAGCAATATGAAAATCCTGCAGGACGGAATCGCTGCCGGGCTTCAGTTCTGCTGAAGCCTCCACATCAAGTAACTTATCAATAGTTAGCTTTATTCGATTGAATTTTAAGAAATTATTAATATCACTTTTAAGTAATTTTAGATAGAGTTTTTCTTTTCCTGTAAACGCAAGATAAATATTGTTCTGTAATAATTCCCCCTTAATACGATTGATAGATAGAGTGGACTGAGTTTTATGGGGACTAATGGCATCAGAAGTGTAACGGAAATTAAAAGACAGTTTATCAGCTAGATTGTCAGTATCATTAGCACTATAGCTATAATGTAAATTTCTTACCTTGCCGTCAATTTTTAATAATTTAAGCCCCCCGGACTGTTCAATATTGGCTTTAGCAAACACCCCCTGCAAACTGCCTGAAGCGCTTAAAATACCCCCTTCATCAGATACTGAATTCATAAATTCAGGATAGTAATATTTAAAATAGCTTTTAAAGTCCTTAAACGCTAACTGCTCTGCATTAAAATCCACCTGCCACTGATCATTTAACAGTTTTAAATTTATACTGAGTTTACCCTTCCCCGTATTAATTTTATTAATAGTTAAAACTAACTGCTGATCCGCAAAGGAATAATTGAAACTAAAATCAGTGCTTTCTGCGGTTTGCTCAGGCAACAAACCGAATACAGAAAGTTTGTTGCCCTGACAATGGATAAAACCCAGTTCCATTTCCAGACTTTGACAACTGAACTGCAGATTCCGCAATTGTTGATAAGGTTCCGGTAAGTTAAGTTCTGCAAGAGACAGATGAAATATGGCCGGATTACTGCTGATATCCATATCCACCTGTAATCTGTCCAGAGTTAAAGTATTTAAAAAAGCAGGTGTTTTAGATATTGAAGATTTGTTTGATAATGAATTTTCCAGAGGAATAATAATCTGATAGATGCTCAGAGAAATCAGACTAACGGCCTGACTGCCATTCAGGAAAAACAGAACGGCCGAAGTTATGGCCACAAAAAGCCCTTTACCTGACTTAAAGTAAAGCCAAAATCGCATTTTTAATTAATGCTGGGATTAAGCAGGAAAAACACCGGTAGATAAATACCGATCCCCACGGTCACAGATAATGACTACAATAGTAGCATTTTCAACCGTTTTACTCAGATTAAGAGCTGCAGCTACCGCCCCGCCGGATGAAACCCCGGCAAATATACCTTCTTTAGCTGCCAGAGCCCGTACTGTATCTTCAGCAGATTGCTGATCAATATCCAGCAATCTGTCCACTTCTTCAGGGTGATAAATTTTTGGCAGGTATTCTTCAGGCCAGCGGCGGATCCCTGGGATCTGGGATCCTTCGGTCGGCTGTACACCCAGGATTTCAATATCCGGGTTCTGCTCTTTAAGAAAACGGGCTGTCCCCATAATGGTTCCCGTTGTGCCCATGGCACTAACAAAATGGGTGATCTCACCATGGGTATCTTTCCAGATCTCAGGGCCGGTACCAAAATAATGGGCAGCCGGATTATCCGGGTTAGAAAACTGATCCAGAACAATTCCCTTACCCTGTTGTTCCATCTCGCGGGACAGGTCAATAGCCCCTTCCATACTGTCTTTTGCCGGAGTCAGGATAATATCCGCACCAAAGGCTTTCATAACACCGCGACGTTCTTCACTCATATTATCCGGCATAATTAGCACCATCTTATAGCCTTTAATAGCGGCGGCCATTGCCAGGGCAATACCGGTGTTGCCGCTGGTGGCTTCTATCAGGGTATCTCCAGGTTTAATGTCACCACGTTGTTCAGCACGGGAAATCATACTCAGTGCCGGCCTGTCCTTAACCGAACCGGCGGGGTTATTGCCTTCAAGCTTGACCAGAATAGTATTGGTGGTTTCACCAGGCAGACGTTGTAAACAAACCAGCGGAGTATTACCAACGAAGTCTTCTATAGTAGGGTATTTCATTTAAAGTGCCTGTAATAAAGTAAAGTTATAAATTATAATTATTCAATCATACTGTAAATAATCATTATTTGGGAGTATCAATGCCTGAAAACCTCGACATTCTTAATCTGCAGGCAGCACTTAAAGTGGTTTCTGGAAACAAAAAACTGGCCGATGATTTACTGGCCATGTTTATAAAGGAAATTTCCAATTATATACAAAGTGTCCAGACACTTTTACAGGAAGGCAATAAGGAAGAATTAAAAGCCGTTGTCCATAAAATTCACGGCGGCCTGCGTTATCTGGGGGCACCGGCTTTAATGGCTGTGGTCAGTCAGACCGATGCCGACCTGTTTGATTTAAGTGACGCTGAATTGAATGAAGATGTTAACAGGATGGTTTTTGAAATGGAGCGTATTAAGGAAACAGGCTCTTATCCGTAATAAAACATTTACCTAGCCAGACCAGAGGCTACTTCCACTTTCCAGTTTAATTTATCCACAGGTACTTTATCCCCTAGTAAAATTGTCATCCAGCAGCAGATAGGCTTCAATATCTCTGGATTTTTGCGCATCCAGCCGTGTTCTTACAGTATGCATTAAACTATTTATCAGTAAGCGCCCAATAATCCCACCTACCCCCACCCCTTAAAATCCTTCAAACTATTACTTTTTATAATTTCATAATCATAAAAGGTAACCCTATGCCCCACGAACGAGATGAAGAAATGCGCA
>JANELJ010000207.1 GCA_024511395.1 Gammaproteobacteria bacterium
ACACCCATAATCGCCAATATTTCCTTGTAAATCAATGTGCTATGATTTATTCAGGTCGGACTAATTATACGGCAGGGCTTCTCTAACGCCTGAATTATCTTCCAGTCGGGAGACTTCGCGGCATTCTAAACTGAGAAGCAGGCCTTCGCGGTAGCAGTTCATGGCCTCGACGGAATCATCGAGTTGTTGTTCATAGAGTTCGCCCAGTACCTGATATGCTTCGGTGCTGGGGGACACTTTGATGCTTTCGAGCAGGTAGTCTCTTGCCTTGCCCCATAGCTGATTATAAATACTTAAACGGCTCAAGGTCAGAAGCAGTTCGGCACTGCGGCCGTTATCACTGAGCCAGGATTCGGCGGTTTCCAGTTGCTTGGCAACGTCTTTTTCTCTGGCCTGGCCATACAGTAATAACAGCGGTGCATACCAGTGATGTTTGATGCCTTCCTTGATCAGCTCAATGGCTTCTTCTTCCTCACCGACAGATAGTAATAACTGACAGTAGAAATAAATCATGTCCGGTTCATTCTGGGGCTGTTTGGGCAGACGTTTCCACAGAGCTTTGAGTTCACCCAAATTTTTTTCCTGCAGAGCCTTATTCATCAGCTGCTGAATAAGGGATTTTTCAAACTTGTTGATCAGGTGGGGTTCAAAAATATGGTTCTTTTTCAGTTCCGGCAGGAGTTCTTCCAGATCTTTCCAGCTGTTTAGCTGCTGGTAAACGGAAAACAGCATTTTTAACATCTGCTTATGTTTTGGCGCCACGGTTCTCAGGTGCATTAAAGTGGCCAGAGCCTGTTCGGGCTGACCGTCTTTTATCTGCAGTTCGGCCTGGGTCAGGCCAATGGCAATATCAGCACTGGGATCACTTTTGTGCGCCTGCAGCAGGTAATTATCACGCCGGCGCTGCTCGCCTTCTTCCTGTGCTGCCTGTGCGGCGGCCAGATAATTTAAAATGGGCATGCCACTGCTGTTAGCACTTTTACGCAGGTGCTTTTCAGCTTCCCGCCAGTTGCCTTCTGCCAGTTCAATATAGCCGCGGTTACAGTTCTGGATAGCTTTTATAGTATTACGGTTATGCGCCCAGCTCGATACCTTGCCGGGAAACTTGATGGTTTTAACCAGCAGATAAACCAGCAGTAAAATACCGGCAATAATTGCCGTTAGAACACTGATTAAAAAGACCAGGGTGCCTTCCACACTCCAGTCACCCCGGCTCAGCAGGGCATAGCCCGGATCTTCTTTAGCCAGTAAAGCAATATAGGCGGCCACAATAAGAAACAGCAGAGCATAAAACAGCAGTTTGATCATGAGTTGCCCTCTTGCTGTTTTTCAAGTTCTTTCTGATAACTGCGCAGCAGTTTTATCGAGCGAGATATATCCGGCATGGTACTGGTAATATGCATTTTCTGCAGTTTGGCCAGCTCATTTAAGGTCTGACTGACTCTGGGTACCTCAGTATCAAAATAGTTCTGCAGCCATTGAACCGCTTCCTGCAGACTGTCACTGAACAGACTCTGCTGGCCCATTAATAAGGCTCTGCGGGCCGTTTCCAGTTTCAACTGTAAATTCTGCTGTAAAAAGAACTGTTCTTTGGGCGTCATCAGGGGTTTGGGTTTTTCATCCAGCTTACGAAATACCACCAAGCTGCGCAGTTCTTTCAAAAAGGCCTTGCTGGCCTGCTCTACAGTCACCTTGTCTTCAGCAGTTTTTTTCTCCACCAGGTCAGCCACTTTCTTTTTACTGTCAACCTGAGAATATTTAATGGGCAGTTGTGGTACTACCTTGATAATACTGGCAATACTGGCCGACATACTGACAATGTCCAGCTGCTGCAGTGCTTTAAGGTTCTGGATTTCATCACGGATCTGGGTTCTGGTTTCAATGGTGCCCGGATCACCGGTATCCAGCAGGCGGGCATCGGCCGCTTCCAGGGCCACTATGGCTGTGGCAACATCATGCTGCAGTTTCAGGTTGTGATTGGCCACCAGTAATAAATACTCGACTTCTTCCAGTACCCAGCCAATTCGTTCCCGGCCTTTCTGTTTAAACAGTACTTCAATGGACTGCAGCGTCTGCTGATTGCTGACTTCCAGTTTTTTAGACAGGGCTTCTGTTACATTCTGCTGCTGGGATACCTGAGTCTGAAACTGTTGTTGATCGGAGCTGACTCTGGCCATTTTATCCGTCAGATTCATCAGGCTGGCCTGCATATCACCACTGACTTTAGTGCTGAGCTGAGACAGATTATTGCGGATATTTTCCTGCTGCTGACTGACTTCTGCCCGCACCTGTTCCAGCTTTTGAGACAGTAAAAAAGTAATACCGGCGGCGGCCAGTGAAATCACCACGGCCAGAAAAATAAAAGCCGTCACTGCACCTGAGCCTGACTTTGCCTGTTCTGTTTCAACGGTTTCCTGCTCCTGTTGCGGATTATTATCTGCCTGTTGGGCCATTTGTTTTTCCATACCTGTTCTCTTGATTTTTTATGTTTTTTAAGGGGTTGTTTAATAGCTTGATTTGCAACCCCCTCAATCCCCCTTCTGAAGAAGGGGGAGGTAGTATGGCTAACTTAATTTATTATTTGAAAGCCATTTGAGCACTGCATCAAACAGTGCTTTATCTGATGCTTTTTCTGCTATTAATATATCGTCTCTAAAACCGGCATCACAGGCGGCACGGGACATTTTTTCTGTTACCACCACCAGCGGCTTGTGCCATAAGTGCTGTAATTGTGCTTTATCCAGATGCTGTTTGCACAGGATCAGCAAATTGCTCAGGGCTTCATTACTGGTTAGAGTGATAATGTCCGCCTGCTGTGACCATATCCGGCTAAACTCAGTGTTGGAATATTCCGGCAGCGCACGCTGGTAAACTTCAGCATAAGTGACCTCAGCACCGCGATGCCGCAGTTCATTGGCCAGCAGTTCACGGCCGCCATTGCCACGAAATATAACAAATCTTTTCTGTTTAACCTTATCCTGCTGCAGGCCGCTATGGGTCAGCAGGGTTTCACTATTATACTGCCCCTGAGGAACAATATCCGCTTTTCGTCCGCTGAGAGCCTGTAATTTTCCGGCACTGGCCTGACCAATGGTGACCAGTTTAAGTTTATCAGGTATTTTTCCCTGGGCAAGAATGGCCTGCAAACCAAACTGTACTGCATTGGGACTGATAAACACGGCAAAATCATAGCTATCAAGGTTTTTAATGACTGCCTGTAATGGATTCTTCAGCGGCACAATTTCAATTACCGGCAGCCGGAGCGCCCGACCGCTGTGTTGAGTTATCATATCACAAAGTGTCTGTGCCTGATGAGCCGGCCTGCTGACCAGAACCTTAATTCCGGCTAAAGAATTATCTGCCATGTTTTATTATCATAAATCCTTCCGACTGAAGAATTTAAATACCTGTCTATTATTTAGAGACTTATTGTAGCAAATGGCTGGTAATTTCTCCTATTTTAATCATGTTCGGTACTGAAAGCTGTCCCTTCTGTCACTTGTTAAAAGAAGACTTTCTGATCCCCATGATTATTTCAGGTAACTATACTGACAAGGTGATCCTGCGTCAGCTCTATATTACTGACGGTAAGGATATTATTGATTTTTCAGGTCAGAGGATCAGTGCTTATACCTTTGCACAAAGGTATAAGGTACGCCTGTTTCCCAACACTATACTGGTGGATCACAGGGGGCAGCCGCTGGTAAAAAACATTGTGGGAATGACCACACCTTCCCTGTTCGGCGGAACACTGGATGATGCTATTGATGAGGCACTGACGGTACTTAAAGGGGCCAGGCCGCAGTAATTGTTTTAAAGCTTACCTTTAATAAGTTTATGGATGGCAGGCAGATGCCGGCGGCTGACTTCCAGCCTCTCATCCAGCTGCAATAGTTTTAACAGAGTACGGCCATCGGGCTGTTTGTGCAGACCTTCAATATGGCTTTTTCGGATCAGGGCATTACGGTGAATGCGAATAAAGTCATCGGCAAATTCCTCTTCCAGCGATTTAAGAGTATCTTCAATAATGGTTTCCACTACCTGTCTGTCCGTCTTTAAGATATTTAGTCCGACCTGAATAAATCATAGCACATTGATTTATAAGGAAATATTGGCGAATTATAGGTGTTAAATTTGCAGGTTTTTGGTAAAATAAGCCTTATTACCTTGCAAATTTCCAGACCAGAATGAAGCCAAAGAAACAGC
>JANELJ010000036.1:0-9351 GCA_024511395.1 Gammaproteobacteria bacterium
ATTTCTCATAACATTTTGCGGCTATATTGGAAATTAGAAACGTCTGCTCACGTAATGATTCTAAAGCATTACTGGTTTTCAAAAAATTTATACAATTTTCATAGTCTTTATTCCAATAATATAGACTCGAACAAGTTTATGTTCCTCTAATGAGTGAATTATTGGGGATAATGCCATAAACACATCTTTTGCAGATTCTCTTTCCAGAAACTGCATAAGATTAAGTAATGATGACTGCAAAGTATGTTCATTTTGCAAAAAGAGCAGACGTATATTATGTTTTAGTGCCTCTTTCCAGGGTAGTCTCTCTCTGGAAATATTTGCAGCCAGATTTGCATGATACATATCACCCGTCTGCAGAAACAGCAATTCATGCAATGCCACTTGCTCTGCATAATTGTTTTCAAATTGTTTCTGCATCAATATTTTTGGTAATTCACCTACCTTATCGGATAGCTGCTTTTCCATTTCAATAATTCTGTCTATCAGATCAAACCGAAATAAACGTATCAGTTCCGGTACTAATAACTGACGAACATAACTGCTCATTTGTGCAACATGCATTGCAACTGTAAGCACTTCGTCATTAAAGCGAACTCCCTTATTGATCAGAGCTTTAATTGCATAAACCCGAATGACCGGATCGTGAATACGAAGCCGATCGACATAAGATTGTACCGTTGTAAAAGAAGCAATTTTGGGGATTATGCCTATGGATTGTGTTAAATTAACTTCTTCAGGTGCTGATGGAATTTCATAGATAAATTTATTATTTGTTGCCATTATAATAATTTCTTTATTGTAAAAAAAAAGCCCTACCCTTATTCAGGGCAGGGCTTAAAGTTATTCACCATATTCTATCAAACAAATATGATGAGCTTCTTTTAGCCAAAGATAATATCGGTTGTCGCAAGTGTGTTTACACCAGCTAATTGAATAACCATATCATCGGCATAACTAAAGTCACCATCACCACTAGAGTCGATAAATAACCAGCCATCACCTGTTGAGTCTACAGCAAAGGCTGTTGCACGATCTACCAAGCCAGAATCAAAGAAATCGACACCATCACCGATTAAGTCTTCAAGCTCATCAGCAACGCTCTCACCTACTTCAAGAGTACCTTTCTTCAGGATATCCGCACGTGCATCTCCTGTAGGTAAGTTTAGAGCGGATGACAATTCAATAATATCCTCAGTGCCAAAATCATTTACTGTATCAAATCCTGACATTGAATCTGCATCATCATCATCATCATCATCAGTAAGAACCAGTCTGGAGTCATCTGCAGAGACATATCTTACTCTTTCTTCTGCGGTAGTGCTTACTGTGGTAGTGCCTGTTTCTGCATCAACAACAGTATTAGTAGCAAGGTTAATAGTATCTGCTCCAGCATTAGCTTGAATCACGTCACCATTCTGAGTGGCGGAATATTTATCATCTGCATCTGAACCATTAAATGTTACAGCATTTGAAGCATCGACAGCTGAGACATCTATTAGCACACCTGCGCTATTCCCGGTTGCATCAATATATTCAACACGTGCATTTGAATCGGCATCACCAACAGCCAGTTTCAACATGGCATCACCAGTGATAACAATATTAACAGCATCTTCTGCAAACAAATCAAAGTTATTTGTGTAGTCAGCAGAAGTTAAAGCATCACCTGCACCCAGAGATGATTCCTGAGATTTTGTGGTTGCACTTGAATCGATATTTACATTCTCAATTCCAGCAGCAATCACAGATGCAGTGATTTCCGCCTCAGCTGTCTGATCGGTATCAGTATCATTAGCAGATAAGGTAATATCCAATTCATCTGAAGTTGCACTAGAGTCTTCAAGATTAAAAGTAAGACTTTTAGAGCCCATCAGGTCCACGTCTGAAGCACCTGTTACGGAATAATCTAATGTCGTTCCTGCTGCAACATTTTGAATATTAATATTATCTCTAATTTTAGTATCAGTAATTGAGACTCCTGCCAATGAGGATTCAAGCTTCATATCATAATCGCCAGTACCGCTATGAACGTCAAGAATTTCAAAATTACTAATATTTACCGCTGTTGCTTCATTCAAGTGAGCACCGTTATTAATGGCAATTGTGTCTGTACCATCTCCACCATCAATTGTTGATGCATTATCATCACCATAATCCAGACCTATTACATCTACAAAGTCATTACCGGCATTTGTTACAACCGTTGTTGTATAACCACCCAAGAACAGCGTATCATTACCTGAACCACTGGTAAGCACATCAATACCAGCGCGATTATCACCACGACCATACATTCCATCAACTAGTGTTAAATCACCTGTCATTGCTGAAGCATCAACTATTTGTGCAGTATTGGCATCCCAATTCATCTCCAGACCCAGACCCTTGAATAAAACATTACCTGCACCAGTAATTGTCAATGTCTGATTGCCGGCACCGCTCATTTTTGTCCAGGTACTATCCATCTCAAATTCACTCTGAAAACTCAATGTTGCACCAGAAGCCACATCAATATTTATGGCTTGATCATTACCTTCCAAGTCATAGGTAGTCAATCTGTTAAAAACAGCATCTTTAGTCACATTAATATTAATAGTTTCAAAACTATCTAATGAAAAGTTGGCTTTATTATCAGAGACTCCGTTATTCATACCATCCAGATTCAAGGTCACAACATCTATATCAGACGTACCCATATGATCATTATCGATATCAAGAGTAAAATTATGAACATTTGAATCCGCAATATCGATGGCAGCCGTAGCAGTGACCCCATTGGTTCTAAAGTCCAGATCAAAATTGACATCTTTTCCTACTACGTTATTGACATCAGCATTCACTGCCAGTGCCACGTCTGCCCCGTTTTTGGCATTAATACCGGTACCAACATTGAACGCTTCATTAGAGTCAACATTGGAAACATTCAAGTTTAAAGTAGATGTTGCAGCATCAGTTTGAATACCGGCATCAACATTGAACACTTCATTAGAGTCAACATTGGAAACATTCAAGTTTAAAGTAGATGTTGCAGCATCAGTTTGATTTACTTCAGCAATAGATATATTAGCTTTATTAGTATTCATATCCTGCAGTGTCACAGTGATATCTGCATCTGCTCTGGAATCATCACTAAAATTTAAGTCAATTTTTGCGTCTGCGTTATCACCAATTTGCTGCACAGTTACTGCTGTACTAGCGAGCACACCATCAACACTAACACCCGTAGGCTCCTCACCACCCTTAGGCTCCTCACCACCCGTAGGCTCCTCACCACCCGTTTCAGACTCATCAGCACCCGTTTCAAGCGTAGTGGATAAGGAGGAATCAAGTATCAAATCATCGATAACGGTGTTTGCAAGATTCAAACCATTCCAACCACCATCGGTAGTATAAATCATTACCGTTTCAACATTAGTAATTGACTTATCCACAAATGAAAGAGCATTGCCATCATCATTCACATACAACTCGAGCGTATCATCACCATCACGACCATCAATTGTATCACCTATAGTAAAGCTGCTGGCGTCTGATGCGCCAGTAGAGAAAACACCAGCAATCTTGTCATCTCCAAGAGTGCCTGTTATAACATCCTGACCAGTTGTCAAGGTAAATATATCACCACCATCGGTATCACCTTGATCAACCAGATCCAGAGCATCATCTGTCAGAAGATAACTATCAATTACAGATCTTGCTGTTTCATCAATAGTCGCAATAATTGCCTGAGCACTTGCAATATCATCTGATGTATAGCTGGCACCTGTTTCCGTGACCTGTTCTGTATAGTAAACCGCACCAGCCACCTTGTTAGCCAGAATGATAGC
Organism: Gammaproteobacteria bacterium; assembly: GCA_024511395.1. Lineage (GTDB taxonomy): Bacteria > Pseudomonadota > Gammaproteobacteria > GRL18 > GRL18 > JANELJ01. The sequence continues at coordinate 3,831 of JANELJ010000036.1, forward strand.
ATCTTCATTTTGTACACCTTCAGCAATCGCCAGAGCAGATTGTGCCAGAGTGATAATACCAGTATCAATTGCATTTACCCAAAAAGCCAGACCTTCTGGATCCGGGTCACGGTTAAACATTTGCTGAAACAAGATAGTGACCTGATCGGCTGTACTATTATCTGGTCCACCGATACCATCAAGAAATTCCTGAGATTCGCCAAACTGGTTAACATCCAGACTGCCACCGGTTGACTCCGCCACATCCAGTACTGATGCCCAGTAATCAACACCGGCTGGATCACCTGGGCGACCATAATATGCTACGTACATTTGTTGTACTTTTAAAATTGAACTTTCTGATGCTGCCATCATTTACTCCTAAAGAACTATATAGTTAAAATACTTGGTTTAGATAATACACTTATTAATAAGCTTGTTAAATTTCGTATGACTATGGATCGCACAGGTGCCCCTGTTTAGTCATTACTTGTATTGTAATAATGTACTCTTCTTAGATTATTATTTATATACATAAACAAGATTTAAGCTTAATACTGTTAAATTGTCAAATTATTTTTGTTGTTTTTTTGAAACTTTCACCTTCATAAGGTAATCCTCCCATTTATAAAGCAATTCATAAATAGAGGTTTTGCATAAGTCTTATCCACATATCCATAGGTCTGCCTGTTTTTTTCCTCTTTTTCTTTTATTGTCAATAAGTTTAGGATGCTTTCTTGAAAAAACCATGAACAGATACTAAAAAAATTATTTTTTTTTGTCAAGGCAAAATAAGCACAATCATTTTCTGATTGCCTGTTGTTTTTAGTGTTGCTCAAAAACAACATTTTCTACGATAAGTTTTGTAAAATTTTATTCGCTATTACTGCCCAGATGTATTCTTTTTCGGTTCTTTTATACGCCAAACGCGCCATATTCGACAGAAGGGTTTGAACTTTTTTGCGTTCATTTTTATTGGCCCATTTTCCGGCAAAACGATTTATAATTTCTGTAAACTGCTCAATTTCTGCACACAGCAGTTCTTTTTCTGTTATAAAGTCCAGTCCCCTCAGTCCGAAATGGGTGGTTAATACGGGCAGAAAGCTGGCCGTATAGTCGAGCATTTTTAAATTGGTTCCCGAACCGGACAGAATAGGGTTTACCGCCAGATCGGCATAGTGTAAACAGATATTTTTTTCCTCTTCTGATACTATGCCCAGGCTTCTCATATTAGTCGGCAGGGTCTGACAGACCGGGTGCTGGCAAACACTGCCTAGCACCAGAAAGTCAGCGTCCTGGCACTGCCCGGCAATAGCAATCAGGTATTCCATGGCCTCAATATTAGGCCCATGCCAGCTGCCCATAAACAGTACAATCAGGCGCTGGTGTTGTGCTGGTCTGATTGAGCGCTCTGCCGAAGCCCTGCGCATATCCACACCATTGGGCACAGTGAGCATTTTCTCCGGCGGCAGCCGGTACAACTCTATTAGCCGTAGTGTATCTTTATCACTACAGGTCAGGATTCTGTCACTGCGCTGACAGCATTGCTCTTCAATCTGACGGGTTTTGTCGAGCCATGGCTGACTCTCCTGCTGTGCTTTTAAAATCACCCGCTTCATGTCCACTTCCACATCCTGTGCTTCGTACCACAGCGGCCCCTGCCAGACTTCCATAATGGCCTTGAATAAAAAAGGGTGGCAGGCTATGACCCGATCGGCATTCTGACAGGTACCGGCCAGAACCTTCTTAAAATGCGGCGTCAGTTTATAGCCATCAATGCAGGCGATATCTGATACCGGTACCTGCAGCTGCTTTTGCAGTTGCTGCTCTTCATCTAACTGCTGCTGTGATTTGGCCACCCTGATCTCACGCATATTGGGCGCAATCAGTAGTTCCTGGTGTTGGATATCTGCTTTTTCGTTAGCTTTTTTCTGCATTTTATCCGGCTCTACCAAAGCCACCAAGGTAATATTGTGCTCCCTGGCCACTTCCCGGTAGAGATTGTACACCCGGCTTTGTCCGCCCCCCCGGGGTGGCCAGACAGAAAAGGTCAGCACTACGACAATATTTTTACGGCCACTGTCAGATTTGTTCTGCACCGGTGAGATTAAGCGATTCTCAGTCTCGCTGACAATCTCACCAGATACACTGACTTGCGGTGCGCTTTCATCCAACAATAATTTCACAGTGTTTTCCCAGTTGATATGGGCCACTTTGTGCAGTGCATTGCGCCCCATTTGGCGGGTCTGCTCCGGGTTAGCCAGCAAACGCCGCATGGCCTCTGCCAGAGCCTTGGGTTCCGGTGCCACGCTGTAGCCGCTCACTCCATGTTCTACAAATTCATTCACCCCACCGGCATCGGTAGTGGTCAGCACCGCTTTAGCCGACTGCATGGCTTCAATAGTGATCAGGCCGTAGTCCTCATCGTAGGGAATAAAGGGCACAAATAAAGCGCCCGAGTATTGTTCAACCACTTCGTTATCGGTAATACGACCCAGAAAACGGATACGGTGATCCTTAGAGGCCAGTTGCTGTAATCGCTCTGCGTCTGGCCCGGTACCGGCAATACAAAATTCTACATCAGCATCGGTCTGTAAAAACGCATCAATAAGCAGATGAATACGCTTAGGCTGATCCAGCCGGCTGATGGTAAAAATATAGGGGCATTTATTAGCCTCTGTCTGAGAGGAACTGGTTTTAAATTGAGTAATATCCGAGGGATGGTGAATAACCTGCACTGGGGCATTAGCAGGGAAATAATCCGCCCGCCCCGCCACATTATGGGATATGGCGCTGAATTTTTTTATCGCTGTGGAACTGAGGGCGATATTATCCAGATAGTGAATAATTTTACGGCTCAGGGGACCGGGAAATGCCAGCGATTGCTGAGACAGTTCACCCTGATCCAGTAATTGTCTGACTCGCAGCCATTGCTGCCAGAAACGGGGTAAGTCTGCACGCCCGGGGCAAGGTTTGTCAAGGAGCGTCATAAGCGGCTGTAATTGGGGTTCCAGCGACTGTGTTTCCAATGGCAGACCAGTTAAAGTGTAGGTATCGTATAAGCCCCGCAGCCGGTGCTGCAGATAACAATAATGCTCAGGATGAGCCACCATCCAGGCCGGATATTTGGATGAGATAACCCGGTCAAAATAACTTAAATCCAGCTCACTAAAAAGACGGTAACTATCCATAAGCTCAACAAAATTACTTTCCCGGGAGGGCAGCTTAATCAGTTCTGCTTCATGACGGGTGTACTGGTTAATGGCCTGCTGCAGCCCCCACCAGAATTTTTCCGCGCCACCAATGGTAAAAGGCACTGCACTGGGTGCAATAATGGCAATTTTCATGGTTTTAATTTATCTTCACTTTGTCTGTCAGATTAGCTAATAGTCAGGCTAATAAATGATGAACGACCTTGTCCCAGACAATCTCTTTGGCCATATAAGTCTGCCGGCCGTATTGCCCCATGTCCCGGGCACGTTGCGGATGCCGGTAAAGTTCATCGATAACGGCTGCAATTGCCCTGGGATCAGCTTCAAGCACATAACCATTGGCCTTATGCTCAATAAATTCCAGCGGCCCCCCTGAGTCTGTACAGGTGATGACCGGCTTGGCAGACAACATGCTTTCTAGGGTAATATAGCCATAATCCTCGTCAAAAGGGGCAAAAAAGACCGCCAGCGCACTGGCATAAAAAGCCATCTTTTCTTTTTCTGTAATATAGCCGATGAGTTTTACCCGATCCTGTAACTGGTATTGGTCTATCAAGCTCTGATAAGCCTGTTTCTGCCCTCCCTCACCGGCAATAATAATGTTTACCGGGGTGGTTAAATAGCGTGCTGCATCAATTAACAGGCTCTGGCGCTTGAGTGTCTCTAAACGGCTGGGACAGAAAATATAGTCTTTTTGATGGTCATTATAAAAATGTTCAGCACCATAGGGCGGATGATATAAAGGGGTCGAAGTCAACTGGTTATACTGTAAAAGCCGTTGTGCTACTCGTTGGGAGTTCGCAAAGCGTTTGGGAATATTACCCAGCACCTGATTATCAAATGCTATTACCTGCTGACGAAACTGTTGTTGCTCTACACTGGCTGTATGCTCATCAAACAACTCATAGACACTGCGATGTTGATGCATAAGCCACACCCGATGATCATCATGCTGCACACCGTATGTGGGAAACTGCAGACTGATCAACTTATCGATTTTGATACCATTGGGCTGATTCAGGTTCAGCTCCCGGCAGTGGCGCATCAATCTGACAATGTCTTCTTCAGGATTAAACCAGAACGGAAAGCGGATGACTTCCACCTGATAGCCATGCTGTTGTAACTGGCTAATCAGTCCCTGGATATGATATTCCGCCCCTCCCGTCATAAATGGCACGGTATTAGCTGTAACCAGAATTTTCATTCTTCTGGCTCAGGCTTATGGGCTATAATGGCATAATCCTGGGGACCACATAAATGACCGTTGAGCCGCTCCGTCACCGGGTCGTGACCGGGAAGACGTGCTTCTTCAGGGTAAGGATGCAAACGCACAATTTCAACCTGACAGAAACCGATATAGTGAGCCAGAAACTGTACACTGGTCGGCGTCACCGGATTACGATGGGTTGGGTCATGGTAAAAGGTATGGCTGCCCACCAGGATATTTTCCAGATTCGGAGTTTCAAAAATAATGAGCCCTCCAGGTTTGAGCACCCTGATACTTTCTTCAAACAGTGAAAGCAAACTCGCAAATGGAATGTGCTCAATAATATGAAATGCCGTGACAGCCAGTATGGAATCACTACTTTGCTGTTTTAAATAACTGATAACATCCTGCTGAACTACGCTTAGCCCTTTATTGACACAATCCTGTACCATAACCTTGTTGATATCAACGCCTTCAGCCTGCCAGCCCTGCTCATTAAGCAGCTCCAGCCATTCCCCCCGGCCACAGCCCAGATCCATTAACCTGACTTCAGAATCCGGCAGTTCCAGGGTGTCCCGGGCTTGCCGGATATAGGGCAAATAATTGGACAGACTAGATCTTATCTGTTCACGGCTGCCCCGGCAGGCGTCTTCAAAAGCAACATAGTAAGCATCCAGCTTGTCATTTTGATGTGCCTGCAATACCGGCTGAACCGACTCTGGTTTATTATTGCCTTCATCAGGATTATAAGTGGAGTCAATTAACTCCTGCAAAAAAGCATCCTGATTACGCTGCTGATAATTAAACTGCATTCGAACCTGGGCCAGATGATTTTCTAACTGCTGATTTTGTTCCTGTAGCTTCCCAATCAGCTCTTCATTGTGTTTCTGGAACTTGCTGTGTTGTTCCTGTAACTGGCTGTGTTGTTCCTGTAATTGCCCAATCAGCTCTTCATTGTGTTCCTGTAACTGGCTGCGTTGTTCCTGTAATTGCCCAATCAGCTCTTCATTGTGTTTCTGGAACTCGCTGCGTTGTTCCTGTAATTGCCCAATCAGCTCTTCATTGTGTTTCTGGAACTCGCTGTGTTGTTCTTGTAATTGTTGCTGGAGCTGAGTATTCTGTT
>JANELJ010000036.1:9451-11366 GCA_024511395.1 Gammaproteobacteria bacterium
TCTTCATTGTGTTTCTGGAACTCGCTGCGTTGTTCCTGTAATTGCCCAATCAGCTCTTCATTGTGTTTCTGGAACTCGCTGTGTTGTTCTTGTAATTGTTGCTGGAGCTGAGTATTCTGTTCCTCTATATTCATTATCTTATGAATTATGGGCATCAACCGTGGTTTGAATATATGATCGGGCAGAATGACAAGCGGCTTTAATATACGGCCAGCATAACCCAGTTTCCGGAGTAGCCGGGCCCGAAACAGGTACCAGTCCATCCCATCAATATCGACCTGGTGCTGCAAACCTTCATCAGACAGCATCATGTCCGCTAACAACGACTGTTTACTGCCTCCTTTTTGTAAATATCTTAAGGCATTTTCAAGGCCGATTTCATCTGGTCGTCGTTGCAAAACCACCTGGTAGGCCTTATTTAAAAAAGTTTCATTATCATAGAAAATAAGATCATACAGGTGCCAAGTTCTAGTTTTTTTTTCTAATGTGTTTTTTTTATCCGGTGCCGCAACCGTATTGATCACCTCTGCCTGAAATTCCAGTGGTTGTTCATGTTCTAATTGTTTTGCCTGATCCTTAATCTGTCGGATTAACTCATCTATATCCAATTTCTGTTTCTCTTTGCAGTTTCACTTTGGTTGGTAAACGGCAGACGCCGCTAAATATATGCCCTCTGGTGCCTGCGACTTCAAAGGTCTCAATATTATCGCGCCAATGGTAACATAATTCGATATGGTTTTCCCTGCTGTGTAACGCAACAGTAAGGGTATATTTACCGGGTGCAATATCCATATCCAACTCGAACAGGGCTTTATAGTGGATATCACGCTGGGGTTCAAAGTCTAAGCCCAGGTGGTGACTATTGGTGCCAAAAATATCCTGTCCAAAACGGTCCCGTATCATTATACCAACCGTTAAATCTTCAATCGGGGTATTAATTTTAAAGCTGATCTCAATATGGGTTTTTTCACCAGCGGTCACCACCCTGCCCCTGGAGTCCTGACCCCAGAGTTTTACCGCGGTTATCTCGGCTTCATTACTGCCATATCCCATTTCCTGGCGCTGTGACTGTTCTTCAAGATCAGCAATCAGGCGATTATAATGATTAACGGCATCTTCCGGGCTACCATCTGCAACGACCACACCCTGATCCAGCACAATGGCCCGGTCACAGAGCATTTTAATGGCGTTTAAATCATGGGATACAAATAAGATGGAGCCACCTTCCTGACGAAAGCGTTTAATACGGTGCATGCACTTTTGTTGAAAATGGGCATCGCCCACAGATAATGCTTCATCAACCACAAAGCAGCGGGGATTGGCATGTATGGCAATGGAAAAAGCCAGACGCATAATCATGCCAGAGGAATAGGTGCGTATGGGTTCATAAATAAAATCACCCAGTTCAGAAAAATCGATAATAGCCTGCTTTTGCGCTGCAATTTCCGTCATGCTCATGCCTATCAACAGGCCATTGGAGGTAATATTCTGCAGGCCGTTAAGATCGGCATCAAAACCGGTGCCTAATTCCAGCAAGCCGGTAATTTTACCCTCAACCTGGAAATTACCCCCATCGGCAAGCAAAACTCCGGTAATAATTTTTAACAGCGTTGATTTTCCGGCGCCATTTTTGCCTAATATGCCCAAGGTTTCCCCAGCGGCAACGGTAAAACTAATGTCTCTCAACGCTTCATAATTTTGATGAAAGGACCGGCGCCATATAATCTCCCTGAGGCGATCTGAAGGCTTTTTGTACAGTTTAAAACGTTTATGGAGATTAGTGACCGTAATCATCTAAATAGTTCAACCTGAATAATACCGTTTTAAGCCTGACATCAAGCCAGGTTTAAAGCAGCTGATTGCCCCGGTTTGATAAAAGACCCCATCAAACCGGAAATAATTTTGAGCCACAAAA
>JANELJ010000208.1 GCA_024511395.1 Gammaproteobacteria bacterium
CAATGAAAAGCCTGATGGAAGATGTTAGAAAATTTATGAATAATGTGTCCCCGTTTCCTGGTTCTGAAATTCAACAGAAAAGGTTATAGGGTGGACACCTTTTAGGATCAGCTATTTAGCAGTTCAAACCAAAAAATTCCATGCCCCCTTCAATTCCCTAAAACCTACCCCCTATACTCCCCCGGAGTTTCACATTCCACCGCTACAAATTCCGGTTCGGCACTGTCCAGTCGCATGGCAGTAAGACTGCCGCCCCAGAGGCAGCCGGTATCTAGGGCGAATACATCAGGCTGGCTGGTATGGCCGAACAGTGTGGACCAGTGACCAAAGATAATTTTTAAATCTTGACTTTTTCTGTTCGGGACTTCATACCAGGGAATATAACCTTCTTTCTGACTGCCAATAATGCCTTTGTCAGTAAAATTGAGTTTGCCTGATGGTTTACAATAGCGCATCCGAGTAAAACTATTTGTGATAAAACGCAGACGATCCCAGCCTTGTAGGGAGTTTTTCCATTTACGGGGTTCATTACCAAACATATGGGCAAGAAATTCCCGATAATTATCACCGCTCAGCACCTGTTCCACTTCATGAGCACATTGTTGGGCCAGCTTTAAATCCCATTGCGGCGGTAGGCCAGCATGTACCATGGTATAACCCAGTGCTTTATCGTGGTGTAGTAGGGGTTGAGTACGCAGCCAGTCTATTAGCTCAGTTCTATCCGGTGCATTGAGAATATTATCCAGAGTATGGTGCTTAATATTTTCACAGCCTTCTGATAAGGCCAGCAGGGTTAAATCATGGTTACCCAGTATGGATATAGCATGCTCCCCGAGGTTTTTAATAAAATGCAGAGTTTCCAGGGACTTGTCCCCGCGATTAACCAGATCACCGGCAAACCAGAGGGTGTCTTTATGCGGATCAAAAGCAATTTTCTCTAGCAGAAATTCCAGGGCATCAAAACAGCCCTGGATGTCGCCAATGGCATAAGTAGCCAATAAACTATACCTTTGTAACGTTAATGATTAAGGTTACAGATAATAGCATTTATCACTCATAACTGGGAGCACTCCCTGGGAGTGCGGGCATTCTACCCGCGAATACCGATATTAAATACTATCATCAAGTAGAGATTTTACAGATGACTGAACAGACCATCCCGACTCAATTAACCGAACCATTAGCTAAAGCCCGAGACAAATTTACCCGGACCATTTCCGGTACGGTTCTGGAAAACATGCCGGAGCAGGGGCTGCAATACTGGCTTAAAGTTCTGGTCTGCAGCGATTATGTGGAACGCCAGCTGATTCATCACCTTGAAGCCATTGCGCAGCAATGGGCTGATGGTCTGTACCATCGTTCTGTTGAGGCGGATGAAATGGCGCAAATGCTGTCTCAATCCCTGCAGGCGGTTAATACGGAACAGGAGCTCTATAAGGTACTGCGCCAGTTTCGCAATCAGCAGATGGTGCGTATTACCTGGCGGGATATTAATGGCCTAGCGCCGTTAAATGAGGTTCTGTCTGAATTAACTGAACTGGCCAACTGTACTATTCGCCAGGCACTGGACTGGCTGGACAGGAAACAGCAGCAGGAACTGGGTACTCCGCTGGACAGTGCAGGCCGGGTGATCCCCCTGGTGGTTATTGGTATGGGTAAGCTGGGTGCCTATGAACTGAATTTTTCTTCCGATGTAGACCTTATTTTTGCCTTTGCAGAGCATGGTCAGACGGTTAACGGACCGCGCAGCATCAGCCATAATGAATACTTTATCAAGCTGGGACAGCGTTTAATCAAGGCGCTGGATCAGAAAACGGCCGATGGCTTTGTGTTCCGGGTGGATATGCGCCTGCGCCCCTTTGGTCAGAGCGGCCCGCTGGTGGTGACCTATGGTTCCCTAGAAGAATATTACACCACCCACGGCCGGGAATGGGAGCGTTATGCCCTGATTAAGGCCAGAATGATTACGGGCGAGGAAGCGGACCGGCAGTATCTGCGTACTTTGTTAATTCCCTTTGTTTACCGGCGCTATATTGATTTTTCTGTATTTGAGTCTCTGCGTGAAATGAAGTCCATGATTGCTCATGAAGTCAAACAGAAAAAGAAAGAACATAATGTCAAACTGGGTGCCGGCGGTATCCGGGAAATTGAGTTTCTGGCTCAGGCCTTTCAGTTACTGCGTGGCGGTCGTGATGAGCGTCTGCAGGAACGACAGGTTCAGAAAGTACTGGTTTATCTGGGTGAACAGAACTTGCTGCCGGAATTTGTGGTAAATGAATTACTGGAAGCCTATGATTTTCTGCGCCGTACCGAACATCGTATCCAGCAGATCAATGATCAGCAGACTCATAATCTGCCGGATACGGATTATACCCGTGCCCGTATTGCCAGGGGTATGGGCTATGCGGACTGGGACAGCTTTGTACAGGACCTAAATGTTATCCGTAACACGGTGCAAAGCCATTTTGAACAATTGTTCCAGGAACCGCAGGCTGATGACGGAAAAAATATTGATGATGAAGTACAGGGGATCTGGCAGGCCGGTTTAAGTGATGAACGTTCTGCCGCCATTTTAAACGAACTGGGCTATAGCGATGGCCAGGAAATTGTTCGCCTGCTGGCCAGTTTCCGGGGTTCCAGTCTGTATAAAAAAATGTCCAAAGAGGGCACCAGTCGACTGGATCGGCTAATGCCGCTGGTATTAAAGGCTGTGGCTCAGGTGGAAAACAGTGAAACCACCTTTAAACGCATAATGGATGTGATTGAGAGTATCTGCCGCCGCTCAGTGTATATGTCATTACTGGTGGAAAACCCGCTGGGGCTGTCACAACTGCTCAAACTCTGTTCCGGCAGCTCCTGGATCACTCGCCTGCTCAGTCGTCATCCAGCCTTATTTGACGAACTGCTGGATCCCAGAATTCTTTATGCCCCCTTAAACCGTGAGCACTTATTTGCTGAACTGGAGCAGAAAATACAGGCTGTTCCACTGGATGATCTGGAACAGCGAATGGATGTGCTGCGTTATTTCAAGCAAAGCCATGTGCTCAGAGTGGCGGCAGCCGATGTTGCCAGTTCAATATCTTTAATGAAAGTAAGTGATCACTTAACCTGGATTGCTGAGGTGATTCTGTATTTTGTACTGCAGACCGCTTGGCATGATATGGTCAGCCGGTATGGTGAGCCGCAGCTCAAGGATCTTGAGAAGGCCTGTACCGATCAGCCGCCGCAGTTCGGTGCCGGGTTTATTATGCTGGGCTTTGGTAAACTGGGCGGTATAGAGCTGGGCTATAGCTCTGATCTGGATATGGTTTTCCTGTTTTCTAATGCCTATAACGGCGGTCATACCAATGCTGAAGCAGAAAATTCAAGGGAGGTGGATAATCTGCAGTTTTTCTCCCGCCTGTCCCTTAGAATTATGCATATTTTACAGACCCAGACCCCGGCTGGCACCTTATACGAAGCCGATATGCGCCTCAGACCCAATGGTAATTCCGGTTTAATTGTTAATAGTTTTAAGGCATTCAGGGAATACGAGCTGGAAAAAGCCTGGACTTGGGAACACCAGGCTCTGGTTCGGGCCCGTTTTGTTGGCGGGGATGAACGGCTGGAGGAAGATTATCGTGCCATCCGTCAGGAAATTTTAAGTATTAAACGGGATCCAGAAATCCTGAAACAGGAAGTACGGGATATGCGCAAAAAAATGCGCGAGGCGCTGGTCAAAAAGAAAACCGGAATGTTTGATATCAAACAGGGCTTTGGCGGCATTGCCGATATTGAATTTATGGTCCAGTATCTGGTATTAAAAAATGCGGCTCAGCACCCGCAGTTACTGGCCTGGACGGATAATATTCGTATCCTTGAAACCCTGGCTGAAACCGGTATTTTAAGTCGGATAGCAGTGGATGAACTAAGCCAGTGCTACCGCCAGTTCCGCGCCCGCCTGCACCAGCTCAGCCTGCAGGAAGTCTCCGGTGTGGTTGCAAAAGAAGAATTTGCACAGCAGCGCAGAAAAGTTCAGCAGTACTGGAAAGAGATTATGGAGTAAGTAGTTCAACCTGAATAATACCGTTTTAAGCCTGACATCAAGCCAGGTTTAAAGCGGCTGATTGTTCTGGTTTGATAAAATATCCCATCAAACCGGAAATAATTTTGAGCCACAAAAG
>JANELJ010000209.1 GCA_024511395.1 Gammaproteobacteria bacterium
ATCAGCTGGAACATACTGTTGAAGCCGCCATTAATGACAACCAGAAAACTTATTTACTACTTATCAGCCTGGATAATTTTACCGATATCAGAAACAAACTGGGCATTATAAACAGTGGCCATGTTATTGCTGATATTGCCAGCCTGCTAAAAAAGCTGACTGATGAAAAAAATATTTCCCTGGCCCGTTATGAAACCTCTCGCTTCACTGCCCTGGTTAATACTGATAATGAGCGGGCGATCATACAGCTGGCTGAAGACATTCATCTGGCCGTTGATAAACATATCACAGAAGTAAAAGATAAAAGTATAATCACCACCTGCAGTATTGGTATTGTCCTGATTGATTCAAGCTGTAACGGTTCCCAGAACTGTCTTAACCATGCTCAGAACGTCTGTGATAAAGCCGCTGAACAGGGTGGTAATCAGGTTCAGCTCTATGTCCCCGATGCCAGTGAAATGGATGATCAGAAACTGCTGCGTTACTGAGCCAATGAAATTGAAAACGCCATTAAGCAAAAACGGCTGTTCCTGATGTTTCAGCCCTTTGTCAGTCTTATGGGTGAAAGCAGCGAAATTATGAACTGTATATTCACATGCGCAATGACAAGGGCGATATTATTTACCCCCGGGATTTTATGCCCCAGGCAGAAGCCTCAAAACATTCTATTCATATTGACCGCTGGATTATTGCTGAGGCTATCCGTCTGATCGCTGAAACCAATAAGGAAGGACATCATTATCACTTTGTGGTAAAACTCAGCAGTGCATCTTTAACAGATGAAAAATTTATTGTCTGGGTTAAACACAATCTGGAAAGGTTCAAGGTTAAAGGTAAATCCATTATCTTCCAGTTTCAGGCTGACCAAGCGGCAGACCACCTGCGTCAAATGCAAAAACTGACGCAACAAATCCATCAACTGGGCTGTCTGCTATCCTTTGAACATTTTGCTCAGGATGAAAATGCCGAAACCCTGCTGGAACATGTCATTGTTGATTTCCTGAAGCTGGATAATGAACTGGTTAAGGATATTTCCACTAATGCGGAACGCCTTGAAAATCTCAATGCCGTCTGTACCAAGGCTAATGAAATGGGTATTAAGACCATTGTACCTTTTGTCGAGGAAGCAGGTTCCTTATCCGTGATCTGGCAGTCCGGTGCACACTTTATTCAGGGTGCCTTTTTACAGGAACCCACCACCTCTCTGGATTTTGATTTTTCCAGTTTTTCCTGATTTCAGGCTTTATCTGAGCATTAACACAGGCAGCATGCACACGCTCCCGGGCATGAATCTAATCTTCATCTTCCTTATCGTATTTGTGCTGTTCCTGGTGCTTGATATTGGAATACTGCTCCATACATTGCTGAATTTTCTGATTAATACTACCCAGCGGATAATGACCATTTTGATCCAGTTTTCCGGCATCCATGCCCATTAACAGGCACAGGGCATCATCTACATGCTCTATGCCGTAAATGGTAAACTTTTCCTGTGCAACAGCTTCAATTACTTCTTCTTTTAACATCAGGTTAACAATATTACTGGCTGGAATAATAACCCCCTGCCGCCCTGTCAGGCCTCGTTGTTTGCAGATATCAAAGAAACCCTCAATTTTTTCATTGACACCGCCAATGGCCTGCACTTCTCCCAGCTGATTCACCGAGCCGGTTAAGGCCAGAGACTGTTTCACCGGAATTTCAGATACGGCGGATAACAGGGCACACAGTTCGGCCACTGAAGCACTGTCCCCATCCACTTCACCATAGGATTGCTCAAAGGTCAGGTTAGCATCAATAGACAGCATCCGGGTTTTGGCATAATGATGCCCCAGGTAGGAGGACAGTATCATAACGCCCTTACTGTGAATGTCTCCACCCAGATCCACCTCACGTTCAATATCCACAATATGACCGTCACCTATTCTGACCGTTGCAGTGATCCGCGACGGCTGGCCAAAGGCAAACTCTCCAATCTGCAGTACGGACAGGGCATTAACCTGTCCGATTTTCTGATTATCGGTATCAATAAGAATGGTGCCCTTAATAATTTCCTCATACAGTTCATCCCGATACTGATCCATTCGATAGATACGAGCCTGGATAGCGGCATTAACATCCTCCAGGATAATATGCCCTTGCTCATTATTACCCTTCATCTCCTGTCTTTGCTGATAATAGTATTCCGATTCCAAGATCAGATCCCTGAGTTCACCCATATGCAGTGATACTTTAGCACCATGATCAACCAAGCGGGAGCTGTGTTCTACAATCCGTTCCACTGCTTTACGCTCAATGGGTTTAACCTGTTCCTGTTTTTGTATATCAGTAATCAGACGGGCGTATTTGTGAGTAATTTCCCGGTTACGCTGCATCTGCTCAGAAAAATCCACATGAACTTTAAAGAGCTTATTAAATTCGGAGTCATTCTGTTTCAGTAAATGATAAATATGCCGGTCACCAATCAGCACAATTTTAACTTTTAAAGGGATCGGATCTGGTTCAAGGGTCAGATTACGAGAGAAACTATGCAGTTCATCCATAGGTTCAATGGTGATCATGGTGGATTTTAAGGCCCGTTTGAGGCCGTCCCAGGCATAGGGATTCACTAGGATCTTTTCAGCATCCAGCAGCAGGTAACCATCATTGGCCTTATGCAGAGAACCGGGCTTAATCAGGGTAAAGGCCGTTAACAGATTGCCCAGGCCAAGGGTATTGTCGGTATTTTGATCACCTTCACGAGGGTTGTAGTAAGCTAGGTGCTCAATACGGCCAATGAGATTGGAATAGGTCGGGTTATCTTCAAAAATAACCGGCATATCGTCCGACATGGAATTATCTACCAGAACATTCACCAGATATCGGTGAAAGTTAGCGGTCTTACTGATATGCTTGCGTTTTTCTACTCCCTCCTTGGCGTGAGTTTCTTCTTCATAAAATTCATCCAAGTGGTTGATAATGTCTTCTTTAACTTCATTAAGATAATTTTTTACCTGTTCATAAGCCTCATATTCCTTAAACAGGTTTTCCATGGATGAGTCAACCAGCTGGGTTACGATATCCTTGTCCAGGGTATCAAGTTTTTCCTTGCCCTCCTGCTCCCAGAGCGGAAACTTTGCCAGGGTATCCTGTAATTGCTCCTGGTAATTATCTATTTTTTTATTAAAGGCTTTCTGGGTTTCTTCGGGTAACTGTTTGAAGCTGTCCAGGTTGCTGATCTCACCATCCACAATAGCAGAAAGTGTGTAACCGCTGGGTGTACGGATCACTGCCACATTGTCTTCACGAGCCTTATCAATCAGCTCATGCAGCAATTTGTCACTACGTTCATTAATTTCATTCTCAATAGCCTGTACCTGGGCAGTATATTCATCACTTTGAAATGCTGCGGTAATTAATGATGAAATCAGCTTGACCAGTTTTTCCATGGCATCGGCCAGGGGTTTGGCCATACCAACCGGCAGGCGTAAAAAACGTGGGTGCTGGGGATATTCAAAATTATTGACATAACACCAGTCAAAGGGTTTTTTACGATGCACATAACGCTTTTTCAGGAGTTTTTTAATTAAAGCGGTTTTACCAATACCTTCTGAACCCAGAATAAACAGGTTATACCCCTTGTGATCCATACCCATGCCGAAATCAATGGCGTCCAGTGCTCTCTGCTGACCAATAATTTCATCCAGTTCCAGTAGATCTTCAGTGGTATTAAAGTCTAAATCACTTAAATCACATTTTTTATAGAGTTGATCCAGAGACAGGACATGACAGGATGGGATATCATGTGTATGCGTCATACGTTTTTAAATCCACTTATCTAAATTTAGCTAAAGTTTAGAGTTTCAGATCCCCCAAAAAGGAGAATCATTTAAAATTTATTGATTACCTCAGTTAACCGATAGTCCGTAACAGGAACCGGGTATCCCTTGCTGAAGCCGCCGTGAATCCATCCATGGATGCTTTTCGACAGCCTCCCTGCTATCGAAACTTCATCAAGGGACACCCAGCCCCTGTTACTCCGAGGTAAACAAAATAATTCAGTAAAAACAGGAAAAAAATGTAAAAAAAAGCAAAAAACAGTTGACAAAAATTCGGCAGCATTGCGGCCTTCAGTAAGAAAAAACAAACTTC
>JANELJ010000210.1 GCA_024511395.1 Gammaproteobacteria bacterium
ATCCTGAACAGGTCTTCCTGAGGTATTTTTGGCTGTTTCTTTGGCTTCATTTTGGTCTGGAAATTTGCAAGGTAATAAGGGTTATTTTACCAAAAACCTGCAAATTTAACACCCATAATTCACCAATATTTCTTTATAAATCAACGCACTATGTTTTATTCAGGGCAGACTAAATAAATACCAGGTTGCCGATAAAATTATTATTGAATTAACAGAAAGTGAAGGCATTAAAAATTACCAGGAGGTATCACGGTTTATTAAGGATATAAAAGCCATGGGTTGTCAGATAGCCATAGATGACTTTGGTACCGGTTATTCTAATTTTACCCACATGATCCATCTGGATGTTGACTATCTAAAAATCGATGGTTCCATTATTCAAAATATTCTAACGGATAAAAACTCTGAAATTGTAGTCCGAACGCTGGTTGATTTTGCCGGTCAGCTGAATATTAAAACTATTGCCGAGTTTGTGGACTCTAAAGAAATTTATGAAAAAGTAAAACAGCTGGGCATTAATTATACCCAAGGCTATTATTTTGGTAAGCCGGAAGAATCTATAATATAGCCGCTGAGTATCCATTGACTGTGCTTCTTGATGAAGTTTCGGCAGCAAGGAGTACGGTCAATAGATACGGTATTTGCGTCTAAAAGAGAATTTCTCACGACAACTCAGGCTTCCGGTCTCATATGAGGGAATAACAGTACATCACGTATTGAAGGTGCATCGGTTAACAGCATAACCAGACGGTCAATGCCGATACCTTCACCGGCGGTTGGCGGCATACCATGTTCTAGGGCCACAATATAATCTTCATCAAAATGCATGGCTTCATCATCCCCGGCTTCTTTTTCTTCCACCTGCTTTCTGAAACGTTCAGCCTGATCTTCTGGATCATTTAACTCCGAAAAGCCATTGGCCAGTTCCCGACCGCCCACAAAGAATTCAAAGCGATCCGTAACAAAGGGGTCATTATCACTGCGTCTGGCCAGAGGTGATACCTTGGTTGGATAGGCAGTAATAAAGGTGGGATCCATTAAACGGTGTTCAACCGTTTTTTCAAAAATTTCAATCTGCACCTTGCCCAGACCATAGCTTTCCTTAAGCGGGATCCCCAGAGATTCTGCCACCTGACGGGCCTGCTCTATATCATCCAGCTGGGCTTTGCTTAACTCGGGATTAAAGTGCAGAATAGATTCTTTTACACTCATACGGGTGAATGGCTTACCAAAATCCACCGTCATACCTTGGTATTCAAAAGCGGTTTTACCTAATACCTCACTGGCCAGGCCGCGCAGCATTTCTTCGGTCAGATCCATTAAATCCCGGTAATCCGCATAGGCCTGATAAAACTCAATCATGGTAAATTCAGGATTATGCCGGGTGGACAGACCTTCGTTTCTAAAGTTACGGTTGATTTCAAACACCCGTTCAAAGCCGCCCACTACCAGGCGTTTTAAATACAGTTCCGGGGCAATACGCAGGTATAGCTCCATATCCAGGGCATTATGGTAAGTCGTAAAAGGACGGGCTGTGGCACCGCCGGGAATGGCCTGCATCATGGGTGTTTCCACTTCCATAAAATCTTTCTGGATCATAAAATTACGGATAAAATTAATGATTTTTGAACGCAGGATAAAAGTCTGTTTGGTCTCATCGTTCATGATCAGGTCAATATAACGCTGACGATAACGGGTTTCCTGATCAGATAAGCCCTTAAACTTTTCCGGTAAGGGACGCAGTGACTTGGTCACCAGTTCCAGTTTATCCACTTTAACCGACAGTTCACCGGTTTTGGTTTTAAACAGTACCCCTTCGGCACCGATAATATCGCCGATGTCCCATTTTTTAAACTGTTCATTATAAAAGCCTTCGGGTAATGAGTCGCGCTGGACAAATAACTGAATGGTACCGGACATGTCCTTGATGGTCGCAAAACTGGCCTTGCCCATAATTCTCTGCAGCATCATACGGCCAGCCACGGCAGCACGGATATTTTTTTCCGCCAGTTCTTCCTTAGTATACTGTTCGTATTGAGCATGCAAACTGGCAGCCAGTGAATCCCGACGAAAATGATTGGGGAAGGCATTACCCTGTTCCCTGAGCTGAGCCAGTTTTTCCCGGCGCTGTGCAATCAGCTTGTTCTCATCGACTATAGCTTGTTCATTTGTTTCAGGTTCAGACATCAACTTATCTCACTTGATAATAACTTATTAGTTTGAATATTATAAATTGGACTTCAGGGAAGCTTCTATAAAGGGCCGTAAATCCCCGTCCAGAACCGCCTGAGTATTGGAGGATTCCACTCCTGTACGCAGATCCTTGATCCTGGACTGATCCAGTACATAGGAACGTATCTGACTGCCCCAGCCAATATCGGACTTATTTTCTTCCTGTTCCTGCTTCTCGGCATTGCGTTTCTGTATTTCCAGTTCATACAGCTTGGCCTTAAGCATTTTCATAGCTGCAGCCTTATTCTTATGCTGGGAACGATCATTCTGACATTGCACCACCACATTGGTAGGCTCATGAGTAATACGAATGGCGGAATCGGTTTTATTAACGTGCTGTCCACCGGCTCCGCTGGCCCGATAGGTATCTATACGCAAGTCTGCCGGATTGATTTCAATATCAATATCATCACTGACTTCCGGATAAGCAAACACCGAAGCAAAGGAAGTATGACGGCGATTGCTGGAATCAAAGGGTGATTTACGTACCAAGCGATGAACTCCGGTTTCTGTTCTTAACAGGCCAAAGGCATACTCACCGGTAAACTTGATGGTAGCGCCCTTAATACCTGCTACATCCCCGTCGGTCACTTCCAGCACTTCAGTTTTAAAACCTTCTTTTTCACCCCAGCGCAGATACATGCGCAGCAGCATACTCGCCCAGTCCTGTGCCTCGGTACCGCCGGAACCGGCCTGAATATCTATAAAAGCATTATTGGCATCCATTTCTCCGGAAAACATACGCCGGAATTCCAGCTCGGAGACTTCCTTTTCCAGTTCATCCAGTTCATCAATAATGTCCTGAACCGCTTCTTCATCATCTTCTGCCAGAGCCATTTCCAGCAGTTCATCAATGTCCGACAGGCCGTTAAACAGCTTGCCCAGACCATTAACAATTTTCTCCAGAGATGCCTTTTTCTGACCTAAGGCCTGGGCATTTTCCGGATTGTCCCAGACTATAGGTGATTCCAGTTCCAGATTGACTTCTTCCAGCTGTTCCTTGCGGGCATCATAGTCAAAGATACCCCCTAAGCAACTCAGTACGTTTGCGGATGTCGATAATTCTGGATTTCAGGCCTGTTACTTCTATCATAATGACTAAAACACTAATTCGCTTTAAATTGAAAACCCGTTATTTTACACCAGAATCATGGGTTTTCTTAGGCTTTTATCGAACATTTATTCATTTATTTGGAAAAACAGGATTTTTTATTCTTTTTTTAAATAATCCAGATGAAAATCATAAATTTAGTTCTATAATCTATGACAATACTTTAAAAGATTAAAATCGTTTTATAAAAAAACTCGAGGCGTAAAGGAATTATCATGTCATCCACCATCAGTTCATCTTCTGCCAACCCTGATCTTGACTGGAGTCAGTTAAAAGAAACCGTGGTAATGCTTAATCTGGCCATTGCCCAGATCAAACAGTCCATGCATGAAGGCACCTCTTCGGTGGATACTCTGGCTCATTCTTTTACGTCACTGGCAACTAATCTAACCTGAGATCTGGATAAGAACCCAGTCATTTACCTAAATACAGAGAGTTTTCATATCACTCTCATCTATTCTGATTGTCGGCTTGTCTTTTTTATGACAATAGGCAATCAGAGAACCAATAAGGTTCAACATAAAAGCACTTACGCTTCTATGACGTGAATGTTCAATCTGTGTAATATTTTTTAGCTGATCATTAACCGTTTCAATTATAAAACGTTTTTTCAGCATAATCTTATCCCACAATGCAATGGCTCGTGGTTTCATGTTTCGTCTGACATGGGTAATAAGCTCGACATCCTGTTCAAACAGTTCATCACTTAAAAGACTGGAGACATAGCCTTTGTCACCATAAAGCTTTCCATATAAGTCTTTGGCCATT
>JANELJ010000211.1 GCA_024511395.1 Gammaproteobacteria bacterium
TCCGTTATAATATTATTCATACTTAAGCTTTGTTTGATCAGGTTGTTTTGGTTAATTTCTTTGATCGATAAACAAAGCTTAAGTTCCATTTATATGGACACCATTTCGGAACAGTTATTTAAACCCGTTTTTATTAACCTGTTTTTAAAGTCTCCGCCAGCAAATTAAAACATAAGCCCTCTTAAAACAAAAGTAATGCTCATTATCGCAGTGAAATAACTGGCCAGCCCTGTTGTTGTGCATAATTACGCAGTTTTTCATCCGGATCAACGGCTATCGGGTGGCCGACTTTCTGCAGCAGTGGTAAATCATTAAATGAATCGCTGTAAAAATAACTCTCCTGCAGATTAAATTCCCTTCGCTCCTGGTTTTTTTGCTCCAGCCATTGTTCCAGACGAGTCACCTTGCCTTCCTGAAAACAGGGAATGCCGGAAACCTTACCGGTATAATGGTTATCGATTTTTTCCGGCATCGTTGCAATAATATCATCTACACCGAGTTTTTGGGCAATGGGCGCTGTAACAAAAAGATTGGTTGCGGTAATAATAAGCAGATAGTCATTATTTTTGCGGTGTTTTTCTAATAAAGCTTCAGCCTTAGGCAGCCAGATAGAATTAATCCGAGTCTGCATAAACTCTTTGTGCAGAGTATTCAGTTCATCGATGGAGTGCTGGCTCAGAGGGGCCAGGCTGAATTGCAGAAATTCAAATATATCAAGTGTTCCAGCCTTATACTCATCATAAAAGCGCTGGTTTTCACGCTCGTAAACTTCACCATCAACCAGTTTTTTATCGACCAGAAACTGTCCCCAGAGATAATCACTGTCACCGGCAATCAGGGTGTTGTCTAAATCAAATATTGCTAAATTCACTAATTATTCCTAAATTTTCATTAAAACCCGCTGATTTTACCACTTTTATTGAAAAAACAGTGATATAATTATTTTTTAATAATAAAGAATTGTTATTAACCATGCTTTTAAATATGGCTGATCGCAGTCGTCATTGAGCGTAATAATTCCTGTGTTTTTCTGATAAGAGACGGTGATGAAGTGGTAAAAGTCCCTGGTGAATGTGCCCGATAAAATGGTGTTAAATTGTGATTGATTCAGATGGCTATCGTCCAAATGTTGGCATCATCATAGTCAATGATGAGGGCAAACTGTTCTGGGCGCGCCGTATTGGCCAGGATGCCTGGCAGTTTCCACAGGGGGGAATCGCTTATGCAGAATCACCGGAACAGGCTGTTTTCAGAGAGCTCAATGAAGAAACCGGTTTGCAGCCGGATGATGTGAAAATTATTGCACAGACAGAAGGCTGGTTGCGTTATGACCTGCCCGAACATTTGATTCGGCGTTATAAGCGTCCGGTCTGTGTTGGCCAGAAACAGAAATGGTTTATGCTCAAACTGCTGGCAGATGAAGCTTCAATTTCATTAAAAAATGAAAACCAGCGCCCGGAATTTGATTTATGGAAATGGGTCGATTATTGGGAACCTTTGAGTGAAGTGATTGCATTTAAGCGGGATGTTTATCGTGAAGCACTGGAATATTTTGTGCCGGTGCTGAATATTCCGGAAAAAAAATAATTCCATAAGTTACTTCAGCTCTAATCAGTACCTGCAGACAATCACGGTCAGGTACGCCGAATAGTTACATTTTTTGTTAATTTTTGTTTTACAGGGGGATTTATGCTGCAGACGCTGCGGCGTATTGTTCAGGAAGTTAATTCCACCAGGGATCTTAATCAGGTTCTGGAAATTATTGTGCAACGGGTAAAAAAAGCCGTCAATGCCGATGCCTGTTCTATTTACCTGTTTGAAAATAATACCTTTACCCTGTTGGCCACTGAGGGCCTGAATAAGGAACTGGTCGGCAAGGTGCATATGCCTGTCGGTACCGGACTGGTTGGTCTGGTGGCGCAGCGTGCCGATCCTCTTAATCTTGATGATGCCCAGGAGCATCCACGTTTCCAGCTTTTTACCGCGCTTAATGAAGAACGCTTTCATGGCTTTGTCGGTATTCCTATCACTCATCACCGGGAAGTCCTGGGGGTACTGGTCGCTCAATCCGAGTCACGGCTGCGTTTTTCCCATGATATTGTTAACTTTCTGGTCACCATTGCCGCACAGCTGGCCGGTTCCATTATTAATGCCCAGGCTACTCACCAGCTGGAAGGAGCTGAACCTGTCCGTCAGTCAGATGCCTCTGCCAATGCCAGAAAACATGTACAACAGAGAAAGGATAATCGGCCACTGGCAGGACAACCCGGTTCACCGGGAATTGCTATTGGTACAGCCGTATCCATTGCCAGTTCGGTTATTCTGGATGCCATCCCCGATCGACCGATAACTGCGATAACTGATATAGATGATGAAGTCTCTGTTTTTTATTCGGCCCTGGACTCCGTTCGAAAAGATATTAAATCCCTTTCCTATCAATTGCTTGCCGACGGCTTACCAACAGAAGATGTAGCCGTATTTGATGCCTACCTGTTAATGCTTGATTCCAATACCCTGATAGAGTCCACGGTTGAGCGCATTAAATCAGGGAACTGGGCTGCGGGTGCTTTACGTGAAACCATACTGGAACATATTAAGCTGTTTGGTGAAATGGATAATCCCTATTTGCGTGAGCGGGCAAAGGATATCCGTGATCTGGGACAGTGTATTTTTAATCAGATGCAGGGTATTAATGAGCTGCCGCTGGACAGGCTGTCTAGAGACTCAATTATTGTTGCTGAAGATATATCCGCCACACTGCTGGCAGATATAGAAAAAAACCATGTGGCTGGTATTGTTCTTAAACGTGGATCGCGTACCTCACATGTCGCTATTCTTGCCAGGGCAATGGGTATTCCTACCGTGGTTGGGGTTAATGAATTACCGGTTATGCAGCTTGACGGCAGTCAGCTTGTGGCTGATGGTTATAGCGGTAAGGTTTACCTTTCCCCATCGGATACCGTTATTAAGGAATATTCCCGGCTTATTTCACAGGAAGAAGAGCTGTTTGAAGAAATACGGGAATTAAATGGTAAGCCTGCTACCACCAAGGATGGTATCAATATCCCCCTGTACGCTAATACCGGTCTGGTTGCGGATATTTCTCCCAGTAAACATAGCGGGGCGGAAGGTATAGGGCTGTATCGAACTGAATACCCATTTATGATCCGCCAGCGTTTCCCCGGTGAAGAAGAACAGAGCAAAATTTACCGGGAAGTATTACAGGCTTTTGCCCCCCGACCTGTGGTTTTAAGAACCCTAGATATCGGCGGTGACAAGGCATTAAGCTATTTTCCCATAGATGAAGATAACCCCTTTCTGGGCTGGCGTGGGATCCGGGTGACACTGGATCACCCCGAAATTTTTATGATCCAGTTGCGTGCTATGCTTATAGCCAGTGAAGATATGGATAACCTGCATGTACTCTTCCCCATGATCAGTACCATTAGTGAAGTGGAAGATTCTATTGAGCTTCTTGAACGTGCATTTAATGAGTTACAGGCTGAAGGCTATAAAATCCAGATGCCTAAAGTTGGCGTAATGGTAGAAGTACCGTCCCTGGTTTTTCAAATCAAACGGATTGCTTCTATTGTCGATTTTATTTCTATTGGTACTAATGATCTGATCCAGTACCTGATGGCCGTTGACAGAAATAATGCCAGTGTAGCGGAACTCTATGAATCCCTGCATCCGGCCGTGCTCAGTGCCATTAAAATGGTTATTGATGGTTCCCATGAGGTCGGGGTTCCGGTGAGTGTTTGCGGAGAAATGGCCGGTGATCCCCTCGCCGCTTTATTATTGCTGGGCATGTCTATTGATTCCCTCAGTACCAGCGTGGGTTCTCTATCCAGAGTTAAATGGATGATCCGTAACTTTACTCAACAGGAAGCCAGCGATCTGGTTGCTCAGGCATTACAGATGAAAGATGCCTGGCTGATCAAAAAAATGCTGACCAATGTTCTGGAAGAAAAGGGGCTTGGCGGCCTGGTGCGTGCCGGCCGATAGGCCTTAATTTCTGTTTTGATCCTGCTTATTGATTACTTAATAAGCACTCAAAAATAAATCATAAAAATAAATTCAAATAATCAGAAAAAACTATTGACGTTCTGTA
>JANELJ010000212.1 GCA_024511395.1 Gammaproteobacteria bacterium
GTGGTTTTGTACTGGCTTTTATTACTTTCCGGGCACTGCAAAAGGGTACCCGCTGGTTTTCCTGGCAACTGTTTTTCCGGATCAGTGAAGTCTTATTACTGCTGTTAGCGGCTGCCTTACTGGTGGATGGTATAGAACGTATGATTGGACTTGACTGGATACCGGCCATTATTGATCCTGTCTGGGACAGCAGTTTTATACTGGATGACAGCTCCACTATCGGTTCTCTGGTTTCAGCCTTCACCGGTTATCGTTCTTATCCGGCTCTAAGCATGTTGCTGGCCTATGGTCTTTACTGGCTGGCGGTATTCTGGTTATTAAAGCGGGCCAGTGTGCGGCCGTTAGCCAGTGCCTGAACTTTTCAAATGAATTAAAACAGAATCATTACATCCAGACAAGAGTTACCAAAGTATTATGAATATCTCCACCATAGCCATTAAACAAATACCACTAAAAAAACCTTTTTTGCAGAAACTGGGCAATTTTATGCAGCAGCACCGAAGAATTATTCTTGGTCTGCAATGGTTTATTGTATTGTTTTATTTTACTCTGTTGATCTGGCCGGCTATGCTGCCGCTGCCCAAAGATTATGTGCATTTTTATGAAAACCTGATCCTCTTTGCTCAGTTTATTTTCTGGGGGATCTGGTGGCCCTTTGTTATGCTAAGTATGGTATTAATGGGCAGGGTCTGGTGCGGACTATTCTGCCCGGAAGGAGCATTAAGTGAATGGAGCAGCCGCTTTGGACTGGGCCATGCCATTCCCCGCTGGATGCGCTGGGGCGGCTGGCCCTTTGTCGCGTTTGTGATCACCACCATTTACGGTCAGCTTATTTCGGTTTATGAATACCCCAAAGCCGCTCTGTTGATCCTCGGAGGCTCCACAGTATTTGCCATGCTGGTAGGATTTATTTACGGTAAAGGCAAGCGGGTCTGGTGCCGCCATCTGTGTCCGGCCAATGGCGTATTTTCCCTCCTGTCCCGTCTGGCTCCCATTCATTTTAAAGTGGATAGCGAAGCCTGGGATAAGGCACCGCACCCCTGCAGTAGACTGCGCCCCGCTGGTCAGTGTCCGCAGTATGACCGGCAATAGTGACTGCCATATGTGTGGTCGCTGTAGCGGCCATCGTCAGGCTGTTGTCCTGAGCAGCCGCTCACCGGCTCAGGAAATTCTTAATATTGAACCGGCTAAAGCCAGTTACTGGGATATTTTATTACTGGCACCGGGCATGCTGGGAGTGGCTACCGGTGCTTTTCAATGGTCTGCCTCACCCTGGTTTGTACAGT
This sequence comes from Gammaproteobacteria bacterium, assembly GCA_024511395.1. GTDB lineage: Bacteria > Pseudomonadota > Gammaproteobacteria > GRL18 > GRL18 > JANELJ01. Next base: position 1,287 of record JANELJ010000212.1, read on the forward strand.
TAAAACAGAACATTGCCGAATGGCTGATTGAGCGAGACAATTTCTGGCTGCTTAATGATAATGCCCCATGGTGGTTATTAACCCATTATCCCGACACTAATGATGTGTTCAGCTATCTGGATGGGGTAAGTATTTTACTGTATATCGGCGCAACCACTGCTGTTATTGGCGGTAGTATTATGGCTGGTTTATGGCTGGCAGGACGTATTATTAAATCCGCAACCATAATCCCCTGGCATCTGGGCTATAGCCTGACCCCGCTGGCCGGTACCAGTGTCTTTATGGGGCTGACCGCTCTGACCATCAGTATGTTAAAAGCCGAGCATATTGCCCTGGACTGGGTAGAACCCATGCGGATCAGTTTAATGCTAATTGGTTATGGCTGGATGGCTTATTTATTATGGCAGAAAACCGCACAGATTAATAAGCTGCAATGGCTGCAGAGATTATCTGCCTGGGTGGTTATATTAGTGGGTACAATACCGGTAGGATTAAGCTGGTATATTATGTTTTATGTCTGGTAAGAATATAATGCAGGGGAGGCTAAAATACTCCCCTGCCGGACAAAACTCTACTTTAGAATTTTAGTGCCGCATTAATATAATAATAACGACCTGGCTCATTAAGCAGCATAACGTCACCACCACCAGAAGTCAGCAATATCAGATCCTTATAGGTATTGTTTATAGCATAAGTTTTATCAAATACATTATCAATACCACCAGTGACTTCAAAATTACGTGTCAGGTTATGTGTCACTTTCATATTCATCACGCCCCATCCGGATAATTTCTGTTCACCGTTATCAGCATCATAATTATCCCAGGTATCGGTACCAATAAACTCAACCCGTGCAGTACCGCTCATATCAGTAGTGTAATAGTCATAGTTCAGACCAAGGTTTAGTTTAGCGGGCGTAATATTGGCCAGATCATCATCATTCTGGTTTGCACCGGATAAAGAATCATCTTTTTTACCACGCTGATAAGCCAGACCAAAATCCATATAGATGTTATCGGTAAAAGAATAGACACCGGTAATATCAAAACCATAAATATGAGCATCAATATTTTCAAAATTATTGGTGGTTTTACTGGCATTATAATATATGTAATCCTTTAACTTACTATAGAAGGCTTTAGTTTTTATAGTCAGATTCTGAAAATTATTTTCCATACCCAGATCGATTTCATAATTAGTGGTTTCATCAAGATCGGGAGTACCGCCCTGTGCACCGCCTGGGCCAACCCAGTACAGTTCCCGGGCATCCGGCACACGTGAAGATTTACCAATGCCTCCAAAAAAGGTTGTTACATTACTGTATTGCCAGGTTACATTAGCAAAACCACTAAATGAGTCGTAGTCATTATCCCGGTCATTACCATCGGGCTCTATACTGGTATCATCATAACGGGCACCAAAATTCAGGGTAAAATCGCTATAACGCTTTTCCAGCTCTGCAAATATCGCTTTGTTTTTAGTATCTACATCGTCAATACTAATAAGCCCCGTGATATCCTTCATTCCCATATAATAACCTGTATATTTTCCGTCCCAGTTTCTTAAACTGGTATCCAGACCAATAGTCATCTCCATAGTTGGATCAAGATCAAAGGTGTTTTTTACTTTAAAATCCTGCATACGGGTTTCCAGTTTACTGATCAATTGTTTTGCTGAACCCGCTTTGGAAGAATTTCTGTAATAGGTTGACATAGGATGTTCTACATCTGAATCATAGTACTGGAAATATAGCTTCTTTGAATATTTACCCAGATTAGTAATGGTATAATCCATATTCAATATATTGGAGTCATCATACATCGCATCCATTTTTCCCGACGGGTATAAAATATCATCGCTACGGTTTGCTGTATAACTAATCCCCATTTCATGGTTTTCAATGAGATTGAAATAAAACTTACTCATAAAGGTCTTCTTTTCATAGGCATCCATATTACGATATTCATCTTTATATTTTGTCCCTGCGGATACCCCCTGCTTATCCATCTGCTCCGCAAAATCATCACCATTACCATCACGATACTGACCACTGGATTCATTGGATAAAGTGACCAGACCACGAACCTGATCATTACCATCGGTAAAGGTCATGGCCTGACGCTCATAATTCCAGCGGCCGAAGTTTACACTGACTTCACCATGCAGATCTTTTTCCGGTTTTTTACTGGTGACTTTTACGGCACCGCTTAAGGTCCCGAAGTTTTCCACATCATAAGGCCCTTCAATAATTTCAATGCTGTCAATATTATTGGTCAGGATATGAGAAATCGGGGTATCCATACGATTAGGACAGGCGCCGTAAATCTTGGCATCATCGTATAAGACATTAATATTATCCTTGTTCTGCCCTCTTAGAATAATATCATTGGCTATCCCGCTGCGGCGGATAATAGATATATTGGGCGTTCGTCTGCTCAGGGCTTCCGCCAGATCAGCTGATTTAACTTCATCCCCACTGACATCCGCAATTTTAGTGGCTTCAATGGTAATAGCCGGAATATCTTCCGCTTTGGCCTGCATAGCAGCCAGAGCTGACATAACTGAAAGTGTTATCAGTGGAATAGTATTTTTAGCACATAGATTAGGTTTCATTACATTTACCACGATTAAGGTTATTGGTTATTGGTTATTATTCATAATTAAAAAACTTACATCCTTATATTTATAGCAATTAACAGACCATATTTAATGATTTATGGTTTATCAATTACTTAGATTTTAATCAGATAAAAATATTTATTTCAGCCCATAAAAAGTGTGTGAGATAACACAATAATTGTGTTATCTCACACACTTTT
>JANELJ010000213.1 GCA_024511395.1 Gammaproteobacteria bacterium
CTGTATAATATGAAACAGGGCACGCATACGGCCTTTAGGTGTACACAGGGCACTAAGTTGAGACAGGCTGGAACTGATTGCATTTATATCATTGGTTAACTGCCCCTGAAGATAGGTCAGTCGATCATCACCGCTGACTTCCATAATGCCCAGCCAGGACAGATCGGTCAGATACAGCTCCTCCTCAGGAAGACCTGAGGAGGAATCATTGATCACTTCTCTGTCTGAGTTAAAATTAAGGCCGGTTTCATTTAAATAATCGATCCATTTATTCGTCATTTTGTTGATCTACTCTCATTTAGGTATATGCTTTAGACATATAATGTCATTCAAGAGAATTTTCAATGCATTCAAGTGTTCATTCTGCTGTTCGTACTGCTAAAAATCGGCCAAAAAACCTGAATCTACTGAGTGTCCGTTTCCCTCTGTCGGCAGTTATGTCAGTGGGTCACCGGGCGTCCGGTATTTTATTATTCTTGGCGTTGCCTTACTTTTTATATCTTCTGCAATTATCCCTGTCCGGTGAAAACGGTTTTCTGCAGGTTAAAAATAATTTAAACAGTACCTGGCTGAAAATGCTAATGCTGGTATTTATCTGGGCACTGGCCCATCATTTTATTGCCGGCATCCGTTATTTTCTGCTTGATATGGATATTGGTATTGAACGGCAGACGGCTCAGAAATCGGCTTTGCTGGTAATGATACTGGGTGTTCTGGTGACCGCAATAGCGGCTTTCTTTTTATTTTGAGTATTTTTTGAGTAATAGTTTTGACTAAATATAAGTTAGGAGTCTAACTGAATGTCATATCAGGCAAAAGGCCTGCAGGCCTGGCTATTGCAGCGTTTAACTGGTGTATTTATGGCGCTGTATATCCTCTATGTACTGGGTGTTGTGGTATTTTCTGAAAGCATGAATTATCAGCAATGGAGTGGCTGGCTGTCGCATCCGCTGATGAATACGGCTACCGGTCTGTTTTTTCTAACTCTGGCCTACCATGCCTGGGTGGGAATGCGTGATATTGTTGTTGACTATGTACCCCATGATGCATTTCGTTTGCTGGTTCTGACCCTTATCAGTCTGTTTCTGATCAGTTCAAGTCTTTATCTGCTGAAAATTCTGTTTTCCCTGACGCTGATCGTTTAATGATTACTTTAATATTCCCGGAGAAAGTCTGTAATGATGATTGCCAAAAGAAAATTTGATACTCTGGTCATCGGGGCCGGTGGCGCGGGACTGAGGGCGGCATTGCAACTGTCTCAGGCTGAAGCTACGGTGGCGGTGGTTTCCAAGGTATTTTCAACCCGTTCGCATACGGTGGCGGCACAGGGCGGTATTAATGCTGCTTTGGCTAATGTCACGGATGATCACTGGCATTGGCATATGTATGATACGGTAAAAGGCAGTGATTACCTGGGCGATCAGGATGCCATTGAATATATGTGCCGTGCGGCTCTTAATACGGTTATCGAACTGGAACATTATGGAGTACCGTTTTCCCGTCTGGAAAATGGCCGGATTTATCAGCGGCCCTTTGGCGGTCAGAGTCAGAACTTCGGCGGTGAACAGGCGGCCCGTACCTGTGCTGCAGCGGATCGAACCGGCCATGCCATGCTCCATACCCTCTACCAGCAGAATATCAATGCCCGAACGCATTTTTTTGATGAATTTTTTGCAGTGGATTTACTCAAAAATGAGCGGGGTGATATTCTGGGGGTGCTGGCTTTTGACATTGAAAGTGGTGAAAAAATTCTTATTGAAGCCAAAACCACGCTTATTGCCACCGGAGGGGCCGGGCAGCTATTCAGAACCAATACTAACGCCAGTATTAATACCGGTGACGGACTGGCTATGGCTCTGCGGGCAGGTATTCCTTTGCAGGATATGGAGTTTTTCCAGTTTCATCCCACTGGAGTGGCCGGTAAGGGTATGCTGATCAGTGAAGGGGTACGCGGTGAAGGCGGTTATCTGGTTAATAGTGAAGGTGAACGGTTTATGGAACGTTATGCTCCTCACGCCAAAGACCTGGCTTCTAGGGATGTGGTCAGCCGGGCCATTGCGGTTGAAATAAGAGAAGGGCGGGGCTGCGGACCGAATAAGGATCATGTACTGTTAAAAGTAGACCATCTGGATCCGGAAGTCATAAAAAAACGCCTGCCGGTGATCCGGGATATCAGCCTGACGTTTCTGGGTATCGATCCTATTGAAGCATCCATGCCGGTATTTCCAACGGCACACTATACTATGGGCGGTATTCCGACCAATCGCTATGCCCAGGTGGTGATACCTGTGGGTACCGGAGCTGAGGAAGTCATACCTGGCCTGTATGCCGCTGGAGAGTGTGCCTGTGCTTCGGTACACGGTGCTAACCGTCTCGGTGGAAATTCTCTGCTGGATATTATGGTCTTTGGCCGGGCTGCGGGTAAACATATCATTGGCTATCTGAAAACTCACCGTCAGCATAAGCCTTTACCGGATGAGACCGTAGAGCAGGCTGTGCAAAGACTGGCCCGTTGGGAACAGCCTGGCTCTGCTACTGACAATTCAGAAAAAGCAGAAAGTGTGGCTGCTTTAAAAGCAGAATTTCAGCAGCTTATGGAAGAAAAGTGCGGTGTGTTCAGAACGGAAGAAGTACTGACTGAGGGCGTAAAAGCAGTGAAGTCTATTCAGGAACGTCTGCAGCAGGCCGTTATCAATGATCATTCCCGCATTTTTAATACCGCCAGAGTTGAAGCCCTGGAACTGGAAAATCTGGTGGAACTGGGGCTGGCAACGGTTATCAGTGCCCTGTCCAGACAGGAGAGCCGCGGCGCCCATTCTAGAGTAGATTTTCCTCAGCGGGATGATGAGCACTGGCTCAGACACAGCCTGTATTATCAGCAGGACAATCGTTTAAGTTATAAACCGGTGCGCACCCGGCCCATTAGTGTTGACACCTTTCCACCTAAAGAGCGGGTTTATTAAATTATGCGTTTTTCTATCTATCGGTATAATCCTGAAACAGACAGCAAACCCCGTATGCAGGACTTTGAACTGCAGGAAATAACACCGGGTTTAATGCTGCGTGATGCTCTTTTGAGAATAAAAAATGAACAGGATGAAAGCATGATCTTTAGACATTCCTGTGGGGAAGGGGTCTGTGGTTCTGACGGCATGAACATTAACGGTAAAAATGGTCTGGCCTGTATCACTCCACTGGCGGAGTTATCTGAACCCGTGGTGATTCGGCCTTTGCCGGGCCTGCCGGTGATCCGTGATCTGGTAATTGATATGACCCAGTTTCTAAACCAGTACCGGGCCGTCAAACCCTGGCTGATTGTCAAAGATCCGGTACCGGAAGTGGAATATACTCAAAGCCCACAGGAGCGGGACAAACTGGATGGCCTGTATGAATGTATTTTGTGCGCCTGCTGTTCAACTTCCTGTCCTTCTTTCTGGTGGAACCCGGATAAGTTTCGCGGGCCGGCGGCCTTATTGCAGTCCTGGCGTTTTCTGGCCGACAGTCGGGATCAGGCCACTGAAGAGCGTCTGGAAGATCTGGAAGGCCCCTATAAACTGTTCCGCTGCCATTCTATTATGAGTTGCGTGAATGCCTGTCCCAAGCATCTTAACCCTACTAAAGCCATTGGGCATATTAAACAACTGATGCTCAAGAATATGCTGTAATGACTGAGAATACCGACCATGACAAATCATTTAAAAGTCGCCGGCGTCTGCAATGGCAGTGTCGTCGAGGTATGCTGGAACTGGAATTATTTCTGCAGGATTTTCTGACCTATGACTATGATGCCCTGTCGGAGGATCAGAAATGTAAATTTGAGCAGTTATTAACTATAATTGACCCAGTACTGTTTGATTATCTTATGGGAATGCAGGAAGCAAATGAACCAGAACTCAGGGATATTGTCCACACCATCCGAACTGCCCATCAACAGCGGCTTCACAATCACTCTTAAGCCCACGATAGGTCTGGTAATTAGTCCGACCTAAATAAATTATAACACATTGATTTATAAGGAAATATTGGCGATTTGTGGGTTTTAAATTTGCAGGTTTTTGGTAAAATAAGCCTTATT
>JANELJ010000214.1 GCA_024511395.1 Gammaproteobacteria bacterium
AGAGAAATTCCGCCTCCATGGTGAGCAAATACCTGGAAAAGGCAGGGTGTCAAGGAGGAATCCTGAAAGGAAGCTCCTTGATAGCCTGACTTTGGAAGATAGGCTGTTCACTATGGAGGTGCTATTTCAGGTTTGTTCATTTAACCACTGCTGACTTAAACCACCGCAATGAGCGTTTACACAGTTATTTTTACACCCTCTAATAATTTATGAGACTTAAATTATTGACAATTTTCTGCCTTTTAAATTAATTTTGGTTTGTTTAACAGTTCTTAGCTTGATAGTTGCAGTTCCTTAGGCAAGGAAAAAACCATATCTTCTTTCTTTCCCTGTTCAATATTATGGGCATCCACACCTTTTTCCTGTAGCCACCTGACTACATCTTCCACTAGGTATTCCGGAGCTGACGCGCCTGCTATCACTCCGATAGTTTGACAGTTTTCCAGCCATTGAGGCTGGATTTCTGTTGCATTATCAATCAGATAAGCTTTGGCTCCCTGCCGTTCAGCCACTTCCCGCAAACGATTGGAATTGGAACTATTGGGTGAACCGACCACCAGCACCAGATCACTGGTTTTTGACAGCGTTTTAACCGCATCCTGACGGCTCTGGGTGGCGTAGCAGATATCATTTTTTCTGGGGCCGGTAATTTTGGGGAAGCGGACTTTTAAGGACTCAATAACATCCGCGGTATCATCCATGGATAAGGTGGTCTGACTGACATAGGCCAGTTTATCCGGACCGTTTATCTGAAGTTTTTCAACATCCTGCGGTGTTTCAACCAGATAGATAGCCCCACCATTGTTATTATCATACTGTCCCATGGTACCTTCTACTTCCGGATGTCCGGCATGGCCAATTAAAATGCATTCCCGGCCTTCCTTACTGTAACGGCTGACTTCAAGATGTACTTTAGTCACCAGTGGACAGGTAGCATCGAAGACTTTAACATCCCGGTTATCTGCTTCTTCCTTAACCGCTCTGGATACCCCATGGGCACTGAAAATAACAATACTGCTGTCAGGCACATCAGACAGTTCTTCGACAAACACAGCGCCCCGGTTTTTAAGCGATTCCACTACTGCACGGTTATGTACCACTTCATGACGGACATAAATCGGTGCACCAAACAGAGTAAGTGCCCGTTCTACAATTTCTATGGCACGGTCTACACCGGCACAGAAGCCTCGGGGGTTGGCTAGTTTTAGTTGCATATTTCATCCTCTGGATTTAAAGTGTTAAGTGTTGAGAAAAAGCTTATATTCTTTTAATTTTCAGTCAATACTTATGCTTCCGATCTGCTTTAAGCTTTATCAAAATTTATCTTTTTCCAGCATAAACGGATTAATTATTACAAGCTTTGTTCTGGTGATCAAATTAAACAGGTTTATTTTACTTATATGGGTCTGTAATATATGTCTGGAAGCTTGAGTCCAGGAATATTAAGCATTGCCCTGACCGGCGGCATTGGCAGCGGCAAAACTGCAGTGGCCGATATTTTCTACCAATTGGGCAAAGATCAGGGCTTAGAACTGATTGATTCGGATCAGATCGCACGTCACTTATTACAGGGTTCTATTTATCACTCTCCTTCCCAGGCTTTGTTGAAGGTTAAGGAACTGTTTGGTGATGAACTGTTTGAACCTGATACGGGTGAACTTAACCGGGCTATACTTCGAAAAAAGGTATTTAATTCTCCTGAACAAAAAAAACAGCTCGAAGCTCTACTCCATCCCCTAGTCTATCAGTCAATTATTGAGCAGTTAGAGACTTACCGCAAACAGGATAATATCCATATTGTTATTACCGCCATCCCTTTATTCTTTGAAACTGCTTATCAAACGGAACGAAGTCAATATTTTGATCGTATTCTGGTAGTGGATATTCCCGAAGATATACAGTTACAACGCAGCATAAAAAGAGACCATTGTTCTAAAGAGTTAATACAGCAGATCATAGACAGTCAGATTGACCGTAATATCCGCCTGAAACGGGCTGATGATATTATTGATAACTCTGGAACACCTCAGCAGTTAAAATCCAGAGTTAACGAACTGTTCCAGTTTTATCAAAAATTAGCGGGCAGGCAATAACTCATTAAGCAGTAGAAATAAGTCCTTAACCAGCATGAAATAAGTCACAGAAAAACGCTTTGATTATAGGCCGCCAATAGTGAAACAGTTGCAAGCCAGTCTTAGATATTGGACAATAGAAGTTTATTAGTCATTGCTGTTTTTGACAACAGCGACAACTATAGCAATGATGAGCCTTCCAGACAGGAAATATTGAATAACGTGACAGATTCAACCATTTACGAGTTACCTCTTAATGAACGGATCCGAACCCTCCTGCGTCTGGAATTTCTGTTTAAACAGGCCCGTTATTCCATGCTCGGCTATTCCGTCTGGGACAGCCGGGCGACCATCAGCCATATTCTTGATATTTTAAGCATTATGAGCCGTATTGATTTGCGCATGGAGCTAATCAAGGAGCTGGTACGTCTGGCTTCCGCCTTACTGGCTATCAGTTCCAGTCCGGGAGTTGATCCGACCATCTTGGAAGACACATTGAAACAAATTGAAAAATATCTCAATACACTCAGAAGCAAAAAAAGAAATGCCCAAGACAAACTGACTAACAACGAATTACTTAAACTGATCCGTCAGCGTGATACTATTCCCGGCGGAACCTGCGATTTTGACCTGCCGATTTACCATTTCTGGCTGAAACAGCCTGCTGAACATCGTATTGAAATTCTGGAATCCTGGTTAATGCAGCTGGATTATTATCGCTTATCCATTAACCTGATCCTTAGCCTGTTAAGAGAAAGCAGTATCCAGAGTCTAACGACGGCTAAACAGGGTTTCTTTCAGCAGTCCTTGGATACCAGTATCCCGTTTCAGTTAATACGGGTTCTGGTTCCTGCAAACATCGATTATTATGCTGAAATCAGTGGTGGTAAACATCGTTTCAGTGTCCGTTTTATGACACCGGTTAATAATGAACGGCCAGTTCCCTATACGGAAGATATTGATTTTCAGTTATCCTGTTGTGCGTTGTGAAGAGCAGGTTAGAGGTTTTAGGTGAAAGCATGAAAGAATTATTGATAAAGTGTCCGACCTGTTCCAGGGAGCATGATTACTATCAGTCTAAACCCTGGAGTCCTTTTTGCTGTGAGCGTTGTAAATTAATTGACCTGGGAGCTTGGGCCAGTGAAGAGCATCGGATTAAAGGAGAGCCAGTGGAAATTAAAAATCATGAAGATTTATCAGATGGAGATATAAATTTTCATTGATGCGTGCTGAATTATATCGGGCTTTGATTTTTATTCCGTTTCACCAAAAATATAAGCCAAATCAAATTCAATTTCTGGAAAAGGTTGAAGCCTGACTTTAGATTGCTCCTGAATGGATACAATCACCTTATAACCATCCTTAACAAACTGATAAACCGTTAAGGACTTTTCTTCCGGATCGACAATCCAGTAATAAGGTACCTGATTATCCATAAGAAGGTTAAGAATTTTAACGCTATCCTTCGATATATGCCCCGGCGAAACAATTTCACACACCCAGTCCGTAGTACGGAATCATGGTTTTCCCTCTAATCCGATACTGGTTACTGCAGATCGATAGCTAGGGCAACATTGAGAATCATGCGATTGCTCCAGGGGATGTACTGCTCGAACCACTGATTGACTATGTCAGGGGTGTCCTGCACCTGTATCCATAACCGACCGACAGTGATGGATTCCTTTATTGAACAATTGGGATGGAAGCTGCGTCCCAATGCTCTAGGGTAGTGCGCAATTACCTCAGCAGTCGTGCCAGGACTCCATCCGTCGTCACTGCTTTATTAAACGTGGGGAGCTCTTGTTGAATATGAAGTACAGTAAATTAACAATAAGATTTTTATGAGTCTGGTATTGTTTTTTTCTGCAACGGTTTATGCGTCTGCCAGAATTGGAGCTAGTGATGGACTGTTTTTGTTTAAATAGTTCAACCTGAATAATACCGTTTTAAGCCTGACATCAAGCCAGGTTTAAAGC
>JANELJ010000215.1 GCA_024511395.1 Gammaproteobacteria bacterium
CAATACCATTGTTAACCGTACTGTCTTGTCATTCATCTATATTGCAAAACAAGTTATAAATGACAAACGGTATAAAATTTACATGAAGGATTTGAAAAAAGCATTTACACAATTGAACCAGAACACGGTTATGGGCTAAAATTTTTTAGAAATATTTGCCTGAAATAGCCAATATATTCTGTATATTAAGTACAGGTTAAATCGGGGGGGTATTAGAAAAATGCAAGGCAGGATGTGAAAACAACTGGTTATTTAATACTTTTTCCCCTCTCATCAGGAGAGGGAAAAAAGAGCAGCACAGAAAACTTACTTCATCATGGATTTTTTAAACATACGATCCAGTTTGCTATTGGTGTCATTAGCAGTCTGTTCAGCACGATTAGCGGTTGCTTCTGCAGCTTTTGAGCGTTCATTAGCTTCGGCAGCCTGTGCTGAAACTTCTTTCATCTGGGTTTTAATCTGATCCACATCAGACTGTAATTGTGAATTGGCACAACCTGTGGCCAGAACGGCGATAAATACAACAGCCATTATTCTAGAGATACTTTTCATTGGGCGACTCCTTATGTTTTATAAGCTATGCTTTCAGTCAATGATTATTTGTATGAGTATCTGATTGTAAACTTTATTGAGACAATTGGCTAATATAACAGCCGGTATTTTGTCTATAAAATAATATATAGTCCGTTTTTTTACTTTACAACCACTGTAGTACTGATTTTAACCCATTGTTTTAACTGTTCTATCTGCCCATTGTCCAGCGCAATACAGCCGTGAGTCCAGTTCATGGTTTCATGAATTTTTTTATCCGCACTGCCCAGTCCATGAATACCTATCATGCCTCCCAGGGGGGTATTCTGGGGAGGAACCTGGTTATTTTTATGTGCTTTGACTATGCTGCGATAAGTGCTGGTATTTACCAGTCCTGACTGCAGGGCTTTATAGGCATTGTCAGTAGAGGGATAGTCAAAACCGAAAAACAGCTTATAACGGCTTTTTTTATTAACCCAGCTGATCTTATAGGTACCCAGAGGGGTAGTATCATCTCCCCGGCGTTTTTTAAAACCAGAACCGTTACGCCCAATGGCAATATTTTTAAACTGCACCAGAGTAATATTTCCCAGCTTAACGTCCAGTGTCAGGTTTCTAGTATCCACCAGCAGCCAGATATCACTCTTTTTCTGAGCTGAATTTACCTGAGCAGGAAATAATAGGGTCAGGGAAAGGAGTAAAATAACAAAAAGATGATTCAATTTAAGCATAACTTATTGCGTGTTTCTAATTGTCCTTAAACTGCAGATAGCGATTTAAATAAAGCAGTAAAAACAGGACCGGAACCCCCATTAAACTGGCTACCAGGAAGAAATTGGAATAGCCGATATTTTCTACAATACTGCCGGAATAGCCGCCGATGAGTTTGGGCATTAAGGTCATTAATGAGCTGAAAATGGCATATTGCACAGCGGTAAAGGAAATATTGGTCAGGTTGGATAAAAATGCCACAAAAGCGGCACTAGCCAGACCGGCAGAAAGGTTGTCGGCAGAAATGACCAGGTACAGAAGCACAATATTATTGCCTGCCGAGGCCAGCAGCATAAATAGCAAATTAGTGGCAATGGTCAGAAAAGCACCCAGAAACAGAACCTTCATGACCCCATAGCGTACCGCCAGAATACCGCCTAAAAAACCGCCGAAAATGGTCATAAACAGACCAAAGGTTTTTACTACCGTGGCAATCTGGGTTTTGGTAAAGCCAATTTCCTGGAAAAAGACATTGGCAATAACACCCAGTACAATATCTGATACCCGGTAAAAACCGATAAAAATCAGCAGCACAATGGCGATGACTTTGCCGTAGCGGGTAAAAAAATCTTTGACCGGATCAATATAGGATTCAAAAATCAGCTCTTTTTCCACAAACTTAAATAAGGCGAGTATATAAATAGCACCGTTGACTACCACAAATGATAAAAGTAAACGCAGGGTTTCCAGTATAAAGCTGCTAACGGGCAGACTCAGGTAAGCCGCCAGGGCAAGTTTCGCTGAGTGAACGGGGTTGCTTAACAGCACCATAGTGCCAATAAAAATAATAACACATAGGACAAACAGGGCCAGAAACTTCAGGTATTGTTGAGTAGTATGACGACTGATGTCCAGTTTACTGCGTTCCGGTTCCGGGATCACTAGGGTGGTTACCATACCTACCAGCATCAGGCAGGCCATGGCCAGATAGGTCCAGTGCCAGGCTTCAAAACTGTAACTGCCTTTAACAGAGCCCAGAATGCTGGCCAGAACCAGAGCACCGGCACCGGAAGCCAGCATACCTAAACGATAGCCGGCAATATAGGTTGAAGACATTAATGCCTGCATAGAGGGTTCAGCAGATTCAATTCGATAGGCATCAATGACAATATCCTGGGTGGCTGAGGAGAACCCCAGTAAAATAGCGGCAAAGGCCATGATCAGAAGTTCATGTTCTCCCTGAGAGGGGTCAATAAACGCCATTAGCGCAATGGCACTGAATACTAGGCATTGAGAGACTAGAAGCCAGGCTCGACGTCGGCCTAAAGTTCGGGTTAAAAACGGCAGTGGCAGCCGGTCAATGAGTGGCGCCCATAAAAACTTGAAAGAATAACCCAGTGCTGCCCAGCTAAAATAAGTAACTGTGGAACGCTGGATACCGGCTTCCACCAGCCAGAGTGACAGGGAGGAAAAAATCAGCAGCAGCGGGATGCCGGCAGAAAAACCCAGAAACAGAATGGTTATGATCTGAGGGCGTAAAAAGGCTCTCAGGCTATCCTGCCAGCTGGCAGCAATAATTTTGGGCATTTAAATAAACAGTCCTTTTTTAAAATTGGGCTGGAAGTTGGTCTGAAATTTGATAAAGTTCAGGGCATTTAATAAGCAGGTGAGAGTAACATATTTCATGGGGTGATAATAAAATAAGCTATGATTCAACCTGTGCTTTAACTCATGCTTCAATTATCACTTCATCCACACCATGAAATTGCTGGATTTTCTCTATTACTTTATTCAGCAAAGGCTGTAATTGCCTGGAAAACAGAATTTCCCGGTTTATACCCTCCATCCAACCATACAGGGAATGGCAGAGCTGCTGTTCCGTATGAATATTGAACTGCACATCATGAAGAATTTTGGCGTATTCACTATGGGTCGGGGCTACTTCCAGTTTATTGAACACTTCAGCTAAAGCTTCCATTATGGGCAATATGGAGTCCTGTAGCTCAAAGTCGGACGGCGCATAGCTTTTCTGGGTAGAAGAAAGCGCATTAACCCAGATCCTGAAGGTGCATTTCTGCAGACTGTAGTACAGCGGTTCGTCACTGATCAACAGCATCAGCAGATTTTTAGGACTGGCTCGTAATGAGTTATTGGCATAACTCCATTCACAGGATTTGATAAACTGATAAATCCGGATATGTTCCTTAAAATCCGCAGCCTGCAGCTGATCCAGAATTAATACTGTATCTTCGCCTTTACTGAAGGCACAGGCTTCACTCATAATATGGTCAAAATCCGATACTGGCGGTTCGGAAATTCCATGCTCATCTTCACTGGGAGGAATAATGGCTTTGCCTTCGGCTTCAGTTTTCTGGGTAAAATCGTAGTAAAACAGGTTGGGATATTCCAGAGCTCGCGCCAGGGCATTGGCAAAGGCGGTTTTACGCCGCCCCTTATGGCCTTCAACATTAATGGTCTTTATGCCCGGATAATGACTGTCCATCAGACAACGCAGCTGGTATTCATAGTCATCATTAGACTCAAATCCGTAGTCACTCATTTTTTGCTGTAAAGTGGAATTCATAAATTGCCTGTCAGATATTCATTATCTAAATTTTAGTTAAATTATAACCATAAAATTGGAAACCGGCAGTAAAAAATTTTTGTAACTGCAGCCAATCACGGTCAGTTATACTGAATACTTACAAATCTTTTTAAATAACTAAAGTTTAGAGTTTCAGCTCCCCCAAAAAGGAGAATCATTTAAAATTTATTGATTACCTCAGTTAACCGATAGTCCGTAA
>JANELJ010000216.1 GCA_024511395.1 Gammaproteobacteria bacterium
GGCGCATCCTGAACAGGTCTTCCTGAAGTATTTTTGGCTGTTTCTTTGGCTTCATTCTGGTCTGGAAATTTGCAAGGTAATAAGGCTTATTTTACCAAAAACCTGCAAATTTAACACCCATAATCAAGCAATATTTCCTTATAAATCAATGCTATATATTTTGTTCAAGGTGGACTATATAAAAATAATGTATTGAACACGTTTCACCCCAAAATCCGGGCAAGCAATTCATCTTGCCCGTAACCAATATCCCCTGACATATCGATACACTCAATAATGCAATGCTAAAAACTGTAAAAAATATCTCTAAGATTGTATAAGTCTATCCTAGTGGACAGGGTAAATATGAGTTGTAGTAGTTAATTGATTGTTCTGCTATTGGCAGAGTCCAGATCAGAGGCTACTTCGACCATTTCGGATACTTCCAGTGTTCCGTTAATTTCCAGAAAAGGACATGACTGTGCTGTTTTTAGGGCTTCCTGCATGGAGTTAAACTGAATAATGCTCAATCCGGAAATGTTTGACATGGTACCGGGTTCGGCTCTGCCATCAGAATGAATAGTATGCGTGTCCTTAAACGGTATGGCCGGATTAATTACAGCATCACCCAGAGATTGAAGCCATTCCTGATATTTCTGAAAATGTTGCTGGCTTTCTGCAGGGCTTTCTGGAAATTTTCCTCCCAGATAAACAAAGATATATTTTCGCATCGTTTTAAGGACTCCTGGTGATTTAAATATTATAAAACTTTACTTTAAACGCAATTTGCGCCATTTTACAGGGCAAGCCAATTACAGACAATAAATGAAAAATCTACTGCCTCTGATATGGAAATTATAGCCGTTTGTACTGAGCCCGGTCAGGAATAATATTGCGGATACCTCCACCCGGATTAGGTACATCACCTTTATAACGGGGTATTACAATAATATGTAAGTGGTCGATACTCCGGCCGGCTTCTCTTCCGTCATTATTTCCTAAGGTATAGGCATCGGGCTGATTGCCCAGAAATGGAAGTTTCAGAACGGTTTCAATATGAGTCTTCGGGCGGCCTTTAAGGTAATCCCTCTCAAGCATTTCCTCGTAGAGAGCCTTCATATCCGTTGCTTCAATAACTTTTTTAACACTGTATAGTGCTTCAAAATAATCATCATGCTCAGCCTGATTTAAGCTGAAAATTGAGGCCACATGTCTTTTGGGTATCACCAGCGCATGACCGGGATTGACCGGATTGGTATCAAAAATACTGATAAACGACTGATTCTCGTATATAAAAGGATCGGCTTCACCATTAACAACGGTGCAAAAATAACAACTTTTCTCTGAATTAGATGAACTCATTCTGACTTCTTTCTGCTTTCTTTATGTTTAACTCAATTAATTAAAACTGAGGCTTCATATCGGGATCTGATGTAGACAATACAGAGTCTATCTGCATCATTGCATTCATTTTTACCAGAATATCTTCTATGGACGACAGTCCTTCGATGGTATCCAGGGTATTATCCTTAATGACATAATGTATCGTGATATCCAGTCTTTGGGTACTTTCATCAAAGCTGGGTTCAATATCGACATTACCAGCTGAAGCATGAAACGCATCCAATATGTTTTTAAGATGGCTGGTTGGTTTTAACCTTAAAAACTCTGCATACACATCCGCCAGTTCCAGATCAGTAACATTATGTTTTGCTTTCAATTCCTTAAACTGAACATCCGTTAAAGTCGGATATATCTGATGATCTTTATTCTGGTATTTCTTGCCCAGTTCAAAGGCCATATTGTCCAGGTATGCATTTCCCATGTCCACAACAAGGGCTTCATGTTTTTCTAAAAGTTCTTGGTCCATTATTTATATCCGGTTTAAATCAGGTAAAATCTATTAACTATTTTTGATTTAGTTCATTAATACATTTGAGAACATTTACTCATGCTGAAACGGGTTATTAGACATCAGGGTGATTAAATAAGGCGCATAAGTTAAAACAGCCCCTTGGGCAGCACCCAGTTGATGAAATGAGCTGAGCAGCTGTTTCTGGTTGGATTCATTCCATGGGTCGTCATTAAATACCTTCAGTGCCTCAATTAAAGGCTCAATCTCATCTCCTCCAACATATTGCTCCAGCATCTGAATGGACTCATCAATCATTTTTGCATTATAGTTCTCTGCAAGATTTTTAAGGTGCTCCTGTTCAGAGTCTTCAAACTCAGGTGGTTCTTCTGATACATTCCCGTTCAGTACTTTAGAAGCAGATGCCTGCTTCACCCCGATAAAGGCGTCATATTCACTTTCTGCCCGCTGTTTTAAGAACGCAATAAAAGCATTAAATGCCATTTCATTGGGCTTGTTTAAATGAAATGACAGCAGAATACTGCCGTTTACCCGGCTATGAAATTCCAGTTTTGAACCATTAATAATATACTCAGGATCCAGTATGGACAGTATTACATTGAAACTTTCTTCTTTAAAACGTGTTTTAATTCGAACATTTACAGCATCATCAACGAGTTCAAACTCCTGAGAACCTTTAAAAAGCTGTTTTTGTATCAGTTTTGTGCTCATATCTGTGTCTTTTTTACTGGTTTGATTACATTATTCATAAATGTTTTAGCCAGCCCTTAATTTTGGAGTGCCTATTTTAGGTTATGTCTGTTTTTAAGACAATGCTTTCAGCAAGCCCTTCAATTTATCAATCACTGGACGGCTCTTATTACTAGAATTATTATTTCCACAGACCAATTCAAAACGCCCCCTGCGTTGTGACATCCAGTCCTGTTTGTAACGCTCATTGCCTGTCAGAAAGTCAATTTCATCAACCTTATCCGTATCAATCATATATTCCATCAGGAACCGGGTAAGAATTGAACCGGGTGAATACTGTTTCCAGGCTTCATCATAGGCTAACCTGAAAATACTGGCTTTCCCATGTACTACAAACCAGAGCTGTGCCGCAGCAGGCCTGTTTTTAATATAGAGTATCGCCAGCCTTAACCAGCCCTGCCTGGCAAACTGTTTCACCAGTCCTTCCAGCAGAGCAACATATTGTTCATGTGCTTTCCAGCTGGCCTTATAGACAGTATGATAATCAGCTATTGCCTGCTCAATATCCTGATCAATAAAAAGCCTTATTTCAACCCCCTGTTCACGTTCAAGCTTACGTTGCTTTCGGGCTATCGTACTGCGTACTCTGCCGGGACGTTCAGCCATATACTGTGCAAAGTTTTTTCCCTGCACGGCATAAGACCAGTTAAAAAAACGAAAACCGCTATAACAGGACATACCCTGGGCTTCCAGAGCCTGTTGTAAGCCAGTTATCCTTGCATCATTCTCATCAAATGGCTTGAGACTTAAAGAGCGCCATGACAGTTGGCTTAATCCTCTAGCCAGGCAGGTTCGTATTTTTAGCTGAGAGTCATCCTCAGCCAGCAGCAGGCTATAAAGTGAACTGTATGGATGTGAGAGTGATTGCCAGTTACCATCACTCTGCTGTATCAGAGGCAGGATGGCCAGTATGTTATCCTGTTGAGCTACACAGGCCAGTAATATTGACTGATCATTTTCAAGTGTTGTTGTTGCCAGGTTCTCAAACCAAGGACGGGAAAAAGACATATTTTCTCCCGCCCCTTTTTCAAAGAGCGCATTGGCACTCTCAGGCAGTTGAGTCCAATCGCTGTAACAGACGAATCTCATTGTAAGGATTCACCATAATGCAGAACACCGTAGAGTGACAGTCTGTAGAGGCTGTGTTTACGGGGTTTATGAAAACATAGATGTTTTCGTAAAGCGATACATGGAGGTACTTGAGCGTCCCCGGAAATGCAGCCTCTACAGACTGTCACGGTTAACTGCATTTTATTTAGTTCAACCTGAATAATACCATTTTAAGTCTGACATCAAGCCAGGTTTAAAGCGGCTGATTGTTCTGGTTTGATAAAATATCCCATCAAACCGGAAATAATTTTGAGCCACAAAAGCCGGAGCTTATTGAGGCTCTTTCTTAAGTTATGT
>JANELJ010000217.1 GCA_024511395.1 Gammaproteobacteria bacterium
TATTTGGTTACTTATACCTGAATAAGGTATTGCCGAGGCAGGATTAGGTTTCTGAAAACTTGAGTACCAGGTAGTCCCAGTGGTCGTTTTCAATAGTCAGAATAATACAGGACGGACCGCCTTTATTGCGAGTAAAACCAGCAGCCCCGGGATTTAAAACGTGGTGCTTTTCATCATCGGTATCAATAACCTGAATATGGGTATGACCATAAATAATCAGACGAGCCCCCGGATGCGCCTTTCTTAAGTCACTGTGATCAGGCTTGTACATGTCATGCCTATGACCATGTTCAATAGCAATCCGGCCTCCGGGCATGGCTAACTCTATCTGCTGAGGCAGAATTTTTACCAGATCCCAGTCCTTGAACTCCCATAAATAAGGCTTATCATTATTACCGGCAACGGCAATAATCTGGCCTGATTTAGGCTGTATCATTTCCAGCACATCACTATTACCAATATCTCCGGCATGGATGGCCAGATCACATTCTTTGATCTGGCCGACAATTTCCGGAGCCAGTTCTTCATGAGTATCAGATATGATGGCTACCTTAAGTTCAGAGTATTCATTAAAATCGGTTTTTTGATTCAGGTGCATAAGATTTTGTGTCTGTTTTTTTACTCTGTAGTTTAAGGCTACTTATTACTATACAATTAATGCGGTAGTTTATACTGAATAGTTAATAAAGATCTGGATTAATACTGTCTTTTCAGCAAACTCGGCAATTATACATAATGAAATTTCGGAAAACTACATTATTCCTTTTTTCATACACTTTTTACGGCAGTTTCTAACTATCCCTTTAAAAAATTATTTTTTATCAGGGAAAAATACCTAGCATATTAGAGAATCCAGGAAGACTATTTACAGGTGTATTAGCAGGATTATAGGGAAATACGCTCCCATTACCGAGACCATAATTACCACCATAATCAGGAAACATTGTTGCGTATGGGTTAACAACCGGCACACCACCTGTTCCAGGCAGGGAATACAGTGAGTAAGGTGAACTATTATATGAGCCGTAAGACGGGCTAAGATGGCTGTAGCCCGGTACCATGTTAGGCGGTGTTATAATACCGGGAACTGTACCCGGCAAAGTTCCCGGAGGCAATGCATAAGTATATACAGGTACTGGAATATATCGGATTTGAGACTGAACCTGGTCAGTGGCTTTTTCAAATTTGTTGATCGAATTGTTAAACGGTTGTTTTGCCCTGGCTCTGTACTGACCAATATCATCTTTTTCTGGGAAAAATCGTTTAGCCTGACCTTCAGGTTTTTTTATCAAATCACTAACGTATATTGCTCCGGACGTCTGCGGAAAATAGGAATTATCAGACTGATAGAGGTTATCAAACTGACGGTTATTATTATCCTGCTGATAGCTATTATTATTCCGCTGATGGCTCCTATCAGGCTGAAGACTCCTTTCAGACTGATAGCGCTGTTCGGGCTGATAACGGGATTCTGACTGGTATCGGGACTGACTATTATCATAATGAGATTCTGATGATTGAGATTGCCGATCCGTATAGGTATGTCTATCCTGAACATCCCGATAGTCTGCTTTAGAAGAATTTCTGTTAGAAAAGTCATCATATTTATAATGTTCAGAACGTGGGTATTCTGAGCCATTACTGGAGTTTTCGTAAGAATTCTGTGGTTCAGAATTTTGTCTTTGCCGAGAGATATTTTTTTCATCAGGATATATCCACTTCCGCTCTGACTCATAGCGTTGTGCCCGTTCGGCATCGACTTTTGTTTTCTCAGAAGGATCTGTAATATCACTGGGAAACATATAGCTGCTTTGAGCAAAAAGTGTTACCGGTAAAAACAGACCGGACATGATAAGACTTAATGGTAATTTTTTTTTGTTATCAAACATAATTGTCCTGTTATACTCATTATTTTTAGTATTTTATTCAACTTATTCAATACTGGCTTTGCTTCCGGATCTTTCCTGTTGCGAATAGAGTTTTTCCTGACGTAGTAATTTATGCTTATATATCCACTGCCAGACATACCCGCCAGGCAATTTATAACCGGTTCTAAGGTAATTGTAGACATTAATATTACTGACTGTCCAGCACATTAAATTCATACTTTCTGAATCACCGCAGAGCAGTAGCTGATCCCCTTTCTGTATCTCAAAGTCACCTTCCGGTAGCAGATAGTCTTTAAAACGCTCTCTTTTAGAAGGGGCTGACTGCCTGGTTTTTTGATTAGGTAAGCGGCTTATTTTTCTATGTACCAGTAAGACCACGCAATTGAGAGATTTATCCCGGTTTCTGGGATGACGCAGTATTTCATCAAGAATGATTGTACCCTGTTTCAGAAAATAAGCTACTGCGGAGGTCTGTTGTTCAGATATTTCCAGCATCCAGGTATTCGGTACATCTTCTTCAATAAAGCTGCTGATCCGGCTGATTAACAGATTTGCCCAGACATCTTTCTGACGTCTGGCCAGAGACAGGAACCTGTCCAGCATGGGTTTTTTTATAATAGACAGGATTTCTCCGGCAATAATACTGGCCGGCTGCATAATAAAATCCAGTTCGGCCTGTTTAAAGACATCCTTGTTATGACTATGATTCTGACGGGCAACGGTAAAGAGTTTGTGCTGTTCCTAGGCAAGCTCTTCCTGCTGCAATTCATCGTCCACCAGCAAATGATAGCAACTGTTAAATGCCTGGTTCTGCTGTCTTGTCTGCCAGACCCGTTTTAATTCATCCTTGGCAGTAATAATGATTGAAAGGTTATTAGCATCATTGTCTGTTCCGGCCACAATAGCCACCACTTCCGTAATATTGGCTTCACGCAGGGTAATTGCTTCTGTCCCCTTGCCGTGAATACTGCCTTCCGGAGGATGAGTCAGCTCCGGCATGGCTTCAATTACTCTGGTTTGAATACCGACATAATTTAAATGACGGGCCACAACCTTGCCAAAACGTCCGTAACCACAAATAACCCAGAGTCCTTTGGGAGGAAAAATGGGTTCTTCCCGAACCAGGTGAGTTTTATCATTCTTATTTTGATTATATTCATCTTCACTTATATCATCCTCATTATTATCATTTTCATCAAGATAATGGACACTGGTCAACCATTCATACACCAGGTAGGCACTGGGTGAGCGTACCGAAAGCGCCAGTCTGCGGGCAAATACTTCATAGGGATTAATAATATGACTGGTGCCGAACGAGGCCATGTTCACTTCCGCATCACTGCTTTCTGCCCGGCAGACCAGCATAAGATCGCTATCATCAATAACCCGTTTTTTACTAAGCAAACGGGCAGCAATGGCTATTTTAAGGTTGATATGATCTTTATTGGTCAGGGCAATAACCCCACGACAGTTAGATTTAGTTAAACCGGCTTTTTCAAGTACTTCAGGATAGGAAGCATTACCCGCCAGGGCTGGAATATCAACATAGGGTTCGTTAATCAGCAAATCATCAATGCGCTCCGGATCAATATCAATAACCACTGAAAGTATATGATTTTCTGCCAGTTCATGGGCCAGCAGCTTACCGGTATCACCATAGCCACAAATCAGATAAAACGGTTCTTTAATACGCCTGATTTTACGCCGGAATTCATTTTCTCTAAGAATTTTCTTAAAAGTAGGATTTTGAAGGGTACTTAAAACAGCACCAACACTGTATAACCAGACGGTAACGGTGATATAAATACTGAATACCGTCCACATTCTCTGAGCATTGGTAAATTCGTAGGGAATTTCACCAAAACCAATGCTTGAACCCATAAAACTGACAAAGTAAAAGGCATGAAAAAAACTCATATGCCAGACATTGCCCTGATCATCACGACCGGGGATCAGAACAAAACCCAGGATGACCACCGCATAACTGGTAATAAACCTGAATTCTGGATAAGAACTAAAAAATATTGAACTAAATGCCTGTTTCTCGATCAGATCATTTAATGACCAAATCAAATGAATTTGAACAAGGAACAGGCAAGTGACTACT
>JANELJ010000218.1 GCA_024511395.1 Gammaproteobacteria bacterium
CTGCTTCCACACCGTACATGGAAACTTCCTGATCATCCACAAAAGGATAAAACAGGCCGATAGCATTGGAACCGCCGCCTATACAGGCCACCAGTGCATCGGGAAAACGGCCTTCATGTTCTATGATCTGTTGCCTGGTTTCACGACCGATAATGGCCTGAAAATCCCGTACCAGGGCGGGATAAGGATGAGGGCCGGCTGCCGTACCGATAATATAAAAAGTTTTATCAATATTGGTAACCCAGTCACGCATGCCTTCATTAAGCGCATCTTTCAGGGTTCTAGAACCGGATTCAACGGAAACTACCCGAGCTCCCAGCAGTTTCATACGATACACATTAAGCGCCTGGCGCTGAATATCCTCAGCACCCATGTAAACAACGCACTCCAGTCCTAAACGTGCAGCCACAGTCGCTGTTGCCACACCATGCTGTCCAGCGCCGGTTTCAGCTATAATTCGGGTTTTACCCATACGCTTGGCCAGCAGCATCTGACCGACAGTATTATTGACTTTATGAGCGCCGGTATGATTTAGGTCTTCACGTTTAAGATAGATTTTTGCTCCACCCAGTTCCCGGCTCATGCGTTCAGCAAAATACAGAGGTGAAGGCCGCCCCACATAATTTTTCAGGTCATTATCCAGCTCTTCCAGGAATTCGGGGTCCTGCATATATTTAATATAGGCCTGTTTTAATTCCTCTAAGGGTTCCATTAAGGTTTCAGGCATAAACATACCACCATACTGGCCAAAATGGCCTTTCTCATCGGGCATGTCAGACAGTCTGGTTTCCGTCTGCGTATTGCTAGTCATATATCTTACCGTTAATAAATTATAATTATTGCCGTACTTTTATCTGATATTCATCTGGCATTATTAATAAACCGGGTGATTTTAGCCCGGTCTTTTTTACCTTTTTCTGCCTCAACCCCACCGCTGACATCAACTGCATAGGGCTTAACCTGAGTCACGGCCTGAGCAACATTATCCGCATCCAGGCCACCTGCCAGAATCACCGGCTTATGCAGATCAGGCGGTATTTTATCCCAGTTAAAGGCTTCCCCAGTACCGCCGGGCACGCCTTTTACATAAGTATCCAGCAATAATGCCCGGGCAGAGGCATAGTATTCCTGAACTTCATATAAATTCAGCCCCGGTTTCATTCGTATGGCCTTGATATAGGGGCGTGAAAACGAAGCACAGAAGCTTTCTGCTTCATCACCATGAAACTGCAGGATATCGATTTTAACCTGTTCAATCACCTGTTCAATCAATGCTCGCTGTGCATTAACAAACAGGGCCACAGAACTGGTAAACGGCGGAATATCAGCCACTATATTACGGGCCTGCTGTACATCCACATGACGTGGGCTGGGCGGATAAAAAACCAGGCCTATAGCATCTGCACCTGCCCGGCAGGCATAAAGTGCATCTTCACTACTGGTAATCCCACAAATTTTTATCTTGGCCATCTTTTTATCTCGGTCATTATCCCGGCTCTTATCCTGACATCCGAAAACCGTTAAATCCATGTCAATTTAGCGTTGAATTATCCCATATTCTGCTCTTTTTGCCTATAGAAACAAGACTTTTCCTTAAACAAATATTACTATATAAGTGAATAAACATTATCTTATAAAGGTGTATTTTGTGCACAAGTCCATTTTTCTGTTTTTACTGTGCTGGTTGTCAGGCATTATAAGCATTCAGGCTGAAGAACCTTCTTATACCATTACTGACAATGCTATTAATAAACCTCTGAATTATTTAACAGGTGATCATGCAAGAGGTCGTCTGCTGGCAAAGAACAGGAATAAGGGTAACTGTATTTCCTGTCATCAACTGCCGATACCCGAAGAGGAGTTTCATGGCACTATCGGCCCTGCCCTGTATGATATCGGTAATAAATTTAATACGGCAGAACTGCGTTTGCGAATTGTGGATATGCAGCGTTTAAACCCATTTACTATTATGCCCAGCTATTACCTCAGTACCCGGCATATCAATCGTATTGCACCTCAATATGATGGTACAACTATTCTCAGTGCCCAAGAAGTAGAGGATTTAATTGCCTATCTTAAAACTTTAAACGCACCGGATAAGGCCATAGAAGCCAATACCCTGCCTACACCTGACGGACTTAAATCCGGTTATGAATTTATTTCCCAGGAAGCTCGGGAAATGCAGGATGATGATTTTCAGAATCCGGGTTATGAATTAATTGAACTGGGGAAGGAATTATTTGCCGAACCCTGTGATGATGATAAAAGCTGTGCCAGCTGTCACGGTGCCGATGGTGAACAGCTCTCCCCTGCCAGTATCGCACAATACCCGAAGTTTATTGCCGAACTGGGTAAGCCATTAACCCTGCGGGATCAGATTCAGCGCTGCTGGGAAAACCAGCTGGATAATCTGCCCCTGCTGTATGATGACAGAGAATTACTGGCCCTGGAAACATTTTTGCGTTATCTGGCCCAAGGTGAAAAAGTCAATGTAGATATCAGCGGCCCCATGAAACCGTATTATGAAGCCGGGGAAAAAATATATTATACCCGTTTCGGGCAGATGAATATGACCTGTGATCATTGCCATGATGTCCATACAGGGAAAATGCTGCGCGGTCAGAAACTATCCCAGGGACATACCAATGGTTTCCCGGAATACCGGCTTGAAGCCCAGAAAATGATTAACCTGCCGCAGCGCTTAAGAGAGTGTTTCCGCTCTCTGAGGGCAGAAACCTTTGAGCAGGATTCTGAAGAATTCCGCAATCTTGAAATTTATCTTAACGCCAGGGGAAATGGCCTACCCATCGAAACCCCAGCTATCCGTTATTAATCTAAATTTAACCACCTTGCTTAAGCGCCTGCCGATGTCAGAAGATGTTCTGATCTGCCCTTCAATCAGGCCGTCAAGAAATTCCGCTACGGTATAGGAAAAACGATTTAAACGCTGTGCCTGTACCATTTCAGAAAGGACCTTAATAAAGCTGATGGAGGACTAAAACTGGATTAAATTATCCAGGTTCTCCGGACTTTCTTCCATGTTTTTAGTACGGCTGTTTATTTCTGATAATAGCTGTTCAAATTCATCGATAAAAACATCCAGTTTTTCGTTATTACGGATATTTTCAAATTCCTGCAGCCATTGTTCATCAGTTATCTGAATATCGGTATTGAGTTCCTGAAAGGCACTGATCCGTTGATCCAGGGTACTTTGATTAACTTTTCTAATCTCTTCCATTGAATTGAGTGGATCAGATGTTTCATCACTTATTAAAGGGCTGTTTATTTCGTCAGTCTGAATTTCAGCCATGGTATTATGCACATCCCATTCAGGCTGAAATGTCGACTCAAGTATATTTTTATCTTTAGGACGAGTTTTTAAATGCTTAACGTCAGTATTGCTGACACCATCAGAAGAGTTATTATTAATTACTGTGTCAGTCCCTGAAATATTAGTATCTAAATTATCAGTTTCTGGATTGTCCGGGTATTTTGTAACGGGTATATGAATAAACTCATCATCCGGCTGCTCTTTGGATCTGAAAAAAAACAGCATAAACAGAAAAAGCATGGCGATTACCAGAGACAGCAGAAGGTATTTTATATCTGATGATTGTGCAAATGACTGGTCAATAAATGAAGACAGCTGATTTACAAAACTGAAATTTAAAAAATCGGATAAAAGGTCGGACAAAAACTCAGACATAAAATAGCTGCCCTGTTGATCTGGACTTACTGTGAGCGGATGTTCAATACTTCCCTGCATTACCATACACCTTCTGAACAACTTATAAATATTAACACGTATTAATATTGTATCTCAGATTATTCTAAGGAACGTAAAAATTATCTTACTTTCGTTTAATTTCTGGTGTATTTCCAAGAAATAGCAAAAGCCACAAATGATAATACGGCTGCCAGGATAAAGGCCAGAGTGGAACCCTGGCTTTCCCACAGATAACCGCCGTACAGGCTGCCCATAGCACCGCCAA
>JANELJ010000219.1 GCA_024511395.1 Gammaproteobacteria bacterium
TATTAACAACAGGGAACCGGCCACCTGAGCACTGATGTGCGTACGCAGCGGCACTTCCTGGTTTTGCTGGCCAATATATTCCAGTTGCAGTTTGTTAAGACGGGCACCTTTTTCCAGAGCCTGCTGCAGTTTGTCCTTGCGGATCGGCTTAAGCAGGTAGTCCACAGCCTGGGCTTCAAAAGCCTGCAAAGCATATTCATCATAAGCAGTGGTAAAAATAATCGCCGGGGGATTATCCATGGTCATTAAATGCTGCGCTGCTTCCAGCCCGCCCATACCCGGCATACGAATGTCCATCAGCACTACATCCGACTCGTACTGGTTTACGGTTTCTACCGCCTGCAGGCCATTCTGTGCCTCTAATAATTCAAAATCTTTATCAATTTCCTGACACAGAATTTTTAAGCGTTCTCTGGCCAGCGGTTCATCATCCACAATTAAAACTTTCATGTGACGTCCTTTTTGTCATGTTTAATATAAGGGATGGTCAGTTTGACATAATAAATATCATCTTCTTCATGACAGGCCAGCCGAGCCTAGCCATCATAATGGGTGATCAGGCGCTCGCAGATATTATCCAGAGCCATCTTATTACCCTGGCGATGAACCAGGTTCTGACTATTGGTATTCTGCACCGTCAGTACCAGCTGCCGGTTTCTGAACTGGCCGATTACCTTTATCTCACCGCCGTTTATTTCCGGCTCAATCCCATGAAATATGGCATTTTCCAGTAAAGGCTGTAATAACAGGGCTGGCACCATGGCATCTCCGGGCACACTTTTAACTTGCCAGCTGATATGCAAGCGTTCACCCAGACGCTGTTTCAGACCGGGTTCGGGTCAGGCTGGCTACTGTTAAACAGAAAATGGGGACGTATCCTGGCCTGTAGCAGCTGCAGTCTGGTGCAGGACTCGACTTCCATTTTAACCCGCCACTGATCCTGAATATAAAAATAACGCAGAGCCAGAGCACTGATAATGCCGCCTATAAGCAGATTATGTATTAGAAACTCCCAATGGGTCACCGAAACAATCATTTCTTCCACAGAATAGTACTGCAGAACAAAAAAAGTGATTTCACTGATTAATAGATAATAAAAGCACCAGATAACTGACTACCGCAGCAAACTGGTTGGAATAGCGTATTAAAACAGGCCGCAACAGGCATAAGGAAGCACTGCCCACCATACCGTTCCATTGAATAAACAGCGAGATCAGGGCCAGATCATTCCAGCACTGATGTTCCAGCCGCATGGGTACCAAAGTAAGAATAAAGGCCAGCAGCTCACCAATAATAACGACGGAAAACACCATTTTCAGGGAACAGAAATTCGGCAGAAACAGTGAAGACTGTTTGCTGTTGTCCTGGTTTAATATTGGGGTATCCGTCTTTTTTCTTTACATGCGTGCTCTGAATAATTTACTTTTTTACTGCTGTTATCTGCCAGTTAAACCAATCTTAGTATATTGTCTGCATAAATTCAGTGTACCAGGCCATAATTTGTCATGCTTCAGTATGTTTTCTACCTAATGGCCTGTAAATACGGATAAAAGGCGGAAAGCTGATTAATTATTCACTTACGTTTATAATAACGCCTCATTCCCGAAACTTTAATGATAAGCAAACGAATTCATATTATGTCTGATACTGCCAATAGCACTACACCGCAGGCTGAAAAACCCTGGAACGGCCGCTTTACTGAACCCACTGATGCCTTTGTTGAAGCCTTTACCGCTTCGGTCACTTTTGATCAGCGTATGTACAACCAGGACATTGACGGCTCCATTGCCCATGCCAGAATGCTGGCTCATGTAGGGGTACTCACAGATGAGGAACGCGACCGTATTATTGACGGACTGGAACAGATCCGCACTAAAATTCGCAACGGTGAATTTAACTGGTCCATTAAGCTTGAAGACGTGCATATGAATATCGAAGCAGCTCTGACTGATCTGATTGGTATTACCGGTAAAAAACTGCACACCGGCCGCTCCAGAAACGACCAGGTGGCCACCGATATCCGGCTGTACCTGCGCGAAGAAATAGACCATATTGTAGCTGAACTGAAACGCTTACAAACAGCCCTGATTGACCTAGCTGAACGGGAAGCGGACACCATTATGCCCGGCTTTACCCATTTACAGACAGCCCAGCCGGTTACTTTCGGTCATCATATGCTGGCCTGGTTTGAAAACCTGGAACGGGATCGCAGCCGTTTTATCGACTGCCGTAAGCGGGTGAATATTATGCCCTTGGGTGCTGCGGCTCTGGCCGGTACCACCTATCCCATTAACCGGGAATTTACGGCACGGGAGCTGGGTTTTGAAGGCATTTGCCATAATTCTCTGGATGCCGTCAGTGACCGCGACTTTGCCATTGAACTGACCGCCCATGCTGCCCTGTTAATGACCCATTTATCCCGTTTTTCTGAAGAACTGGTGTTATGGGCATCGGCCCAGTTTAATTTTGTGGAACTGAGTGACAGCTTCTGTACCGGCTCATCCATTATGCCACAAAAGAAAAACCCGGATGTACCAGAGCTGGTACGGGGCAAAACCGGCCGGGTTAACGGCCACCTGATCAGCCTGCTGACCCTGATGAAAGGCCAGCCGCTGGCCTACAATAAGGATAACCAGGAAGACAAGGAGCCTTTATTCGACACAATCGATACACTTAAGGGCAGTTTAAAGGTTTATGCCGACATGATGCAGCATGTTAGTGTTAATAAGGAGGCCATGCGTGAAGCTGCTATTCGGGGTTTTTCTACTGCAACGGATCTGGCCGATTACCTGGTTCGGGCCGGAGTGCCGTTTAGAGATGCCCATGAAGTGGTGGGCAAGGCAGTACGTCTGGGGGTGGATAGCCGACGTGATCTGGCGGAAATCTCTCAGGAAGAACTGCAGCAGTTTTCGGGCCAGATACAGGCTGATGTATTTGAAGTGCTGACACTGGAAGGATCGGTTTCAGCCAGAAACCATCTAGGCGGTACTGCACCGGAACAGGTGCACGCGGCGGTTAAGCGGGCACGGGAAAGGATTGCTTAAGCGAACAACCTCATCTATCCCTTTTCTGCCAAACGCAGCTGCATGAAGCAAGAAAGGAAATTGAGATTAGCGTTTAATCGACAGATTCAGGGCTGATATTATCAGCAGCACGGTTAATAAACAGGCGTACATCATCGCCTTTCTGCCACTGGCTGATACCATAGGAAATATCAATTTTATCGGCAGCCACGCTTTGCAGATGCTCTTTCAGTTTATTGACTAGCACTTCAGCGGACTCATAAACGGTTTCAGGAAATAACAGCACAAAATCATAACCATCTAGGTGACCGACAATATCAGCTCAGCGCATCTGTTCTTTTAACAGCTGGCTGATCATCAGACGAACCTGTTCCTGCTGCTCCTGAGAGTTCTCTGAATCGCCATGATAATGAATATTTAGGACCAGGGACAATGGATTGTTATAACGGCGACTGCGGGACACTTCCGAGCTGAGGGTCTGAAACATACTGTGATGCTGAGCATGCCTGTTACCGGGTCATAAGACATCTTGTGTGACAGGGTGTTTTCCAGCTGCAGAAGCTGCTTTTCAGCCTCAATCAGGGCACTGACATCGTTATAATAACAGACCGTTAACTCCTGCTCTTCTGTTGAGCCTTCGTTTACCGGCTCCTTATACATCCTGCAACTCAAGCCATTTATCCAGAATACCGGCAAACAGTTGCACACGATGAGCTTCTGTCACAATATCTTTCAGACAGGGTTCTTTCAGTTGCTCCTGTGACAGACCAATTAACTGTTCCCGTTCCAGGCCCAGGTAGTCACAAAAAGACTGGTTGATCCAGTAGATCGACTTGTTTTGATCCAGAATAATTAACCTGAGATCTGGATAAGAACCCAGTCATTTACCTAAATACAGAGAGTTTTCATATCACTCTCATCTATTCTGATTGTCGGCTTGTCTTTTTTATGACAATAGGCAATCAGA
>JANELJ010000037.1 GCA_024511395.1 Gammaproteobacteria bacterium
TCTGGATATTATTGTCGCTTATGAAAAGCGCTGGTCAATTGAGCCCTTGTTCAATCAGTTAAAAAATGCCTGGGGCATGAAACAGACATGGCAGAAAACCCGGAAGGTGTTACATCGATGGGTATACATTATTGCTCTGGGGTATATTATACCTCAATTGCGGGCTATTAAATGTCCGGACCCGGTATTGCGCGTAATTGATAATACGCCCTGGCGAAAGAATACACCCATTACTGCCGGAAGAATACGAATGGGATTGATAAGGTATTTTTCGCAGGTTAGGGTCAGGGACTGGTGGGATGGTAAGTCCCAAAAATTCCAGCCGCCGGATACGGATATTTTAAGGCGATTTGAAGATTTGTTATAAAAACAATTTCAAAACAGCCGGTTATAAACAAATTGTTAAAGAACGTATGAGCGAAACAGGACTCTCAAGGGTGAGCTGTCGCTTTAAACTTTAGTTAAATCATAACAGAAAATAAAAATTTTTTTGCCAATTGCCCTCTATTTCGCCACAATAGCAGGATATATTGCAATTTCAGTGAGAAAATAACTATGAATTTACACGAATACCAGGCCAAGCAGGTGTTTGCCCAGTACGGTATCCCGGTACCGGCTAACCGGACCATTACCTCGGTCGACCAGATAGAACAGGCAGTAGCAGAATTAGGCGGCAATGAATGGATGGTCAAAGCCCAGGTGCATGCTGGTGGACGCGGTAAAGCCGGCGGTGTTATTAAGGCCGGATCAATAGCTGAAATCCGCCAGTTTGCAGAAAAAATGCTGGGTACTCATCTGGTGACTTTTCAGACTGATGCCAAAGGCCAGCCGATTAATACCTTATTAATTGAAGTGCCCAGCAGTATCAGCCGGGAACTGTATATGGGTGTGTTGGTGGACCGTTCAGCGAAACAGGTAACCATTATGGCATCGGCTGCCGGAGGCATGAATATTGAAGAAGTAGCGGCTACCGAACCGGAAAAAATTATCACCCTGCCCATTGATCCGGTAACCGGGCTTATGCCCAACCAGGTCAGAGAAGCCGGGTTTGGTATGGGGCTGACACCGGCACAGCAAAAAGGTCTGATGAAGGTCATGCAGGGTGTTTATAAAATATTTATGGAAAAAGACGCTTCCCAGGTAGAAATCAATCCCCTGGTAGTCACTGAAGAGGATGAAATTATTGCCTTGGATGCCAAAATTTCTCTGGATGACAATATCGTTTATCGCCATAAAGACATGCAGGCACTGCGTGATCCCTCCCAGGAAGATGAAAAAGAAAACCGTGCCAAGGAATTTGAGCTTAATTATGTGCCTCTGGAAGGCAATATAGGCTGTATGGTGAACGGCGCCGGTCTGGCCATGGCAACTATGGATATTATTAAAAACCATGGCGGAGAACCGGCCAACTTTCTGGATGTGGGCGGCGGTGTGACCAAAGAGCGGGTAGCTGAAGCCCTGAAACTGATTTTATCTGATACCAATGTTAAGGCCATATTGATTAATATTTTTGGCGGTATTGTACGTTGTGATCTGATTGCCGAAGGCATTATTGCTGCGGCCAAAGAGGTGGCATTGACCGTACCGGTAGTGGTGCGTCTGGAAGGCACCAATGTGGAACTGGGGCGTAAATTACTGGAGCAAAGCGGTCTGGATATTATTTCCCCGGGCGATTTTACTGAGGCCGCCCAGACCGTGGTTAATGTAGCCAAAGGAGGCAATGCCTGATGTCAGTTTTAATTAATAAGCAAACTCGGGTGATATGTCAGGGCTTTACTGGCCAGCAGGGGACTTTCCACTCAGAACAGGCTATTGCCTACGGCACTAATCTGGTCGGCGGTGTGACACCGGGCAAAGGCGGCCAGACTCATCTGGATCGACCAGTGTTTAATACTGTTAAAGACGCTGTCAGAGAAACCGGGGCCAATGCGACCATGATTTATGTGCCTGCTGCATTTGCGGCCGATGCCATTCTGGAAGCAGCCTGGGCTGGAATAAAAGTCATTGCCTGCATAACCGAAGGCATCCCGGTTCTGGATATGTTAAAGGTAAAAGCCAGTCTGCCGGACGATGTTTATTTAATTGGCCCCAACTGTCCTGGGCTGATAACGCCTGGTGAGTGTAAAATCGGCATTATGCCGGGTTCGATTCACCAGCTGGGCAAAATAGGTATTGTGTCCCGTTCCGGTACACTGACCTATGAAGCCGTCCATCAGACCACAATTACGGGGCTGGGACAAAGTACCTGTATTGGAATTGGCGGTGATCCCATTCAGGGCATGAACTTTATTGACTGTCTGACCCTGTTTGAACAGGATCCGCAGACCGAAGGTATTATTATGGTAGGGGAAATCGGCGGTACCGCAGAAGAAGAAGCCGCTCAGTTCATAAAAGAGCAAGTCAGCAAGCCGGTAGTTGCCTATATTGCCGGAGTCACTGCACCCAAAGGCAAGCGTATGGGCCATGCCGGTGCCATTATTGCCGGAGGTAAGGGGACTGCAGAGGAAAAATTTGCAGCCCTTGAAGTGGCCGGTGTAACCATAACACGCTCACCGGCAGATATGGGAAAAGCTATGCTGGGGATAATAAAAACCTGATTTCCTGTTATGGTAATAATCTGGGATTTAGTGCAAATACTTTCACCTGGGAACGCGGGCAATATACCCGCACTCTCAGAAATGTTATTCAAGGTACTCAGTCATAAACCGTCGGTATCGGCTGCCGCTTATGCTGAGTATTAATATAAATCTGGATGATCTTCTCTTCACTTTCCTTATCAATTGCTTTGCCTTCCAGAAAATCATCAATTAAATCATAACTGATCCCCAGGGCTTCTTCATCGGCTTTGGAAGGTGAGTGGCATTCCAGATCAGCTGTTGGTGTTTTTTCAATAATACTATGCGGTGCTCCGAGAGCTTTTGCCACCTGGCGGATCTGGCGTTTATTTAGACCAAACAGGGGTGCCAGATCACAGGCACCGTCTCCGTACTTGGTATAAAAACCGGTCACATTTTCAGCTGAATGGTCGGTACCCAGTACCAGGCCGGTTAAAATACCGGCAATTTCAAACTGTATAGTCATACGGGTACGGGCTTTGACATTACCCTTGGCAAAATCAATGGCGTATTTAGAATGGTTCAGCAGGCTGGCTGATTCCAGTGCATGCAGGGTTTCATTGTGAATGGCATCTGCACCGGGCTTTACATTGACCATCAGGTTTTTATCCGGCTGAATAAAGTTTAGTGAAACCTGGGCATCCTCCTCATCAGCCTGTACGCCATAAGGTAGGCGTATGGCTACAAACTGATAGTCATTATCCTGCTGCTCTGTTCTAAGCTGCTCAACTGCTAGTTGTGCCAGGCGCCCACAGGTAGCCGAATCAATCCCACCGCTGATCCCCAGAACCAGCGTTTTCAGCCCTGAGGCCAGTAAATGGCTTTTAATAAAATTCAGCCGCTGCTCGATTTCGAACTGCGGATCAATTTCGGGCAGTACTCTCATTTCAGCAATAATGGTTTCTCTATCCATAGTTAGGACTCGCTTGTCGATTCAACTGATTTATTCAGGTTAAATATTTTAGCATTTATAAAAGTATTTGTCTGAAAGAACCGTTTTGAGTTAACATATTAACCCATCTGGGATAATGACAAATAAATACAAAAAGCCCTGTACAAAACGAAAGGAAATATCACATATGAAAAAAATTGAAGCAATTATCAAACCCTTTAAACTTGATGATGTGCGCGAAGCCCTGTCTGAGATCGGTGTTACCGGTATGACTGCAACAGAAGTAAAAGGCTTTGGTCGTCAGAAAGGCCACACAGAGCTTTATCGTGGTGCAGAATATGTGATTGATTTTTTACCCAAGGTCAAACTGGAAATTGTTGTGCAGGAAGAAATTATGGAACGCTGCATCGAAGTCATCACCAATGCCGCCCGAACCGGTAAAATTGGGGATGGGAAGATATTTGTTTCATCGATAGAAAAAGTGCTGAGAATTCGTACCGGGGAAGAAGACCGGGAGGCTATTTAAAAAAGATAGCGTTCAGAAAGAGCCAGAGCAGCAGGATTTATCTTAAAGTAAATACAATATATTTGAATGTTTTGCTTGACTGAAGAAAAAGAGAATTTAAAATTTTTCCTGAACGCTGAACGCTGAACGCTGAACGCTGAACGCTGAACGCTGAACGCTGAACGCTGAACGCTGAACGCTGAACGCTGAACGCTGAACGCTGAACGCTGAACGCTGAACGCTGAACGCTGCTCTTCTACGTATTCGGCTTCATCCACTCCGGAATCCAGGGAATGACCGGCTCATCCACATAAAACACCTCTTTGTGGAATTTAGCTGCATTTTGATCATATACTCGCTGGGCATCCTGTGCCAAGCGGGGCTGGTTCAGTTTTTTATAGCCTTCTACCATTAATAATAGTGCTTCACTAACCGCCGGTGTCTGCTGGTAATGTTCCACTACATAAGATGCACGGTCAACGGCGGCAATATAAGCATGTCTTCTCATATAGTATTTAGCGACATGCAGTTCGTGCTTGGCGACCTTGTTGCGCAGATAACGCATTCTTAAAACAGCATCTTTTGCGTATTTGCTGTTGGGAAACTTTCTTACCAGTTCGCTGAAATAATTAAAGGATTCCAGTGATGAATTGGGATCTCGCTTGGATTCATCCTGTGGAAAAATAAATTCAAATATACTTTTCCGGGCCGGGAAAGTTACCAGTCCCCTTAGATAATAGGCATAATCTACATTGGCATGACGGGGGTGCAGTTTGATAAAGCGGTCTGCTGCTGCAATGGCGGATTCCGGTTCTTCAAATTTATAGTAAGCATAGGCTGTTTCCAGCTGTGCCTGCTGTGCATAAGCGCCATGCGGATAACGGGCTTCCAGTTTTTCATACAGATCAATTGCAGACTGGTATTCACCATCAGCTAGGTTGGCTTTCGCTTCCGCATACAGTTTACTGGCAGACCAGCTTTTGGTTTCGTCAATTTCTTCGGGCAGCCAGGATTCTATAATAGAGCAGCCGGAAGAAAAAATACTAATAAAAGTAAGCAGGATCAGCAGGTATAAGCGGTTTGAATGAGCAGCAGGCATAAGGTAATTTGGTTATTAATTAAAAGGGTATAAAATTCAAAACGTTTAAAACTGTTCCGGATATTTATTATTTTAAGAGCGCCTAGTATATGAGAAATACGTTATACTTGCAAAATGAATTCGATACTAACCGAGCAACGCCAATATACTGTGTCTGCTGATGCCTATGGTCAGCGTCTGGATCAGGTGCTGGTGGATTTATTACCGGAATTTTCCCGTTCTCGGCTGCAGCAATGGGTTAAAAAGGGCAAGGTTTTACTGGATGGTCAGGCGGTTAAGCCAAAGACCAAAGTAACCGGTGGTGAAACCATTGATGTTACTATAGAACAGGAACAGCAGGGGGAATGGGAAGCGGAAGATATTCCCCTGAATATTGTTTATGAAGATGATGAGCTGCTGGTGATCAATAAGCATGTTGGTCTGGTGGTACACCCGGCTATTGGTAACCGCACAGGTACCCTGCTTAATGGTTTGCTGTATCACTGTCCTGAACTGATTAATGTACCCCGTGCCGGTATTGTCCACCGAATTGACAAGGAAACCTCCGGCCTGCTGGTGGTGGCTAAAACTCTAACCGCCCAGACCCAACTGGTCGAACAGTTACAGAGACGTGCGTTTGACCGGGAATATGAAGCCATTGTAAATGCTGAAATGACTGGCGGTGGAACCATTGACCAGCCCATTGGCCGTCATCCGACTCAGCGGGTGAAAATGGCCGTTATGAAAAACCCCGCTGCCGGAAAAGAAGCCATTACTCATTACCGAATTAAAGAGCGGTTTCGTCAATATACGGCAGTCTCTGTTAAACTGGAAACCGGCCGGACGCATCAGATCCGTGTTCATATGGCCTGGATCCGTTACCCCCTAGTCGGCGACCCCGTATATGCCGGACGTCTACGTTTACCTCCGGACTGCAGTGAGGATTTAAAAACCTTTCTGCTTAATTTTCAACGCCAGGCATTACACGCCCGCAAACTGGGTCTTGAGCATCCTCAAACCGGGCAATGGCTGGAATGGGAAGCCGAACTACCGGAGGATATGATGCAGTTAAAGACTCTGTTAAGAGAATATACGGAACAGGCATGATCCCTCTCTCCCAAACTATTATTCAGGCTGACTGGGATGCCCCTAATAATATCAGAACATTGATAACCACCCGTATAGGCGGTTACAGTCTTCCTCCTTATAAAAGCTTTAACCTAGCTATGCATGTAGGTGATGACCCACAAACTGTTGAGCAAAACCGTAAAAGACTGAAAGAACTGCTGCCTTCTGAGCCGGTATGGCTAAACCAGATCCACAGCCGCCGGATTATTGATGCCGCTGATACTGTATTGCAAGCGGATGCAGACGGCAGTATAACAGCACAGAAAAATATTGTATCAGTGGTCATGACGGCGGATTGTCTGCCTGCTCTGATCTGTAACCGGCAGGGCAGTGCAGTAGCAGCTGTTCATGCTGGCTGGCGGGGGCTTCTGGCAGGAATTCTGGAGCAGGGGGTTGAACAATTACTTACAATATCCACCTGCCAGAAAGAAGAAGTACTGGTCTGGCTGGGGCCAGCCATTGGGCCGAATCATTTTGAAGTAGGAGAGGATGTTCGGCAGGCATTTCTGGCTCGGGCACGGAACAAGGGAAGGTATCATTACGAATTGATTGACCAGTGTTTTTCAGAGCATACCAAAACCTCTGATGGGCAAAATAAATGTTTAGCTGATATATATCAATTAGCCAGAGTACGATTATCAGCAATAGGCGTTGATAATGTCTCCGGCGGCCACTATTGTACCTATAGCGAGGCAGATAAATTTTATTCTTACCGGCGTGATAGGGTGACTGGACGTATAGCCAGTATGATATGGATAGAATAAGCAGGAAATGATTAAATAACAAAGAGAACAATAAATGAACAATTGGAAAATGTTAACCTTGGTGGGGCAGGATCAGCCGGGTATTGTGGCCAGAATTACCACTGCATTGTATGAAGCTGGTGCCCAGTTAGGAGAAGCATCCATGATGCGTCTGGGAGGCAATTTTACCATAATGCTAATGGTAAAAAGTGAGCAGTCTATTGAGGAGTTGACTCAGTGTCTAACACCTGTGGTGCAGGATATGAATCTGACTATTTCATTTCAGAGCATAGAAGCCAGCCTGCATCAGCATGAAATCCCTGATTCCATTATTACCGTGTACGGGGCTGATCGTTCCGGTATTGTAGCCAAAACCACCACTGCCTTGCTGGAAGCTGGTTACAACATTACCGATCTGGATTCTGATGTGGCCGGCAGCGAGGCTGAACCGATTTATATTATACAGATAGAAGGCATTGCTACCCAGGGTATGGCCGCAGTAGAAAAAGCAGTGGAACAGATTAAGGCAGATGGAGTAAATGTTGATCTGGCACCACTTGATGTCATGATAGGTTAAATCATGGCGATACTGGACATTTTAAAATACCCGGATGAAGCCCTGAAACAGGTTTCTGAACCGGTCGAACTATTTGATGATCAACTGCAGAATTTTCTGGTGGATCTGGAAGAAACCATGTGGGCCGGACCGGGTGGTGTTGGTATTGCCGCTCCCCAGGTGGGCTGTTTTAAACGTATAGCTATTGTGGATGTGTCGTCCAAACCCAAAATTAAACACAATGGCTGCATGATCCTGATAAACCCGGAAATAAAAACCTGGGAGGGTATGAAAATAGGCCGTGAAGGTTGTATGTCTGTGCCTGATTATACCGGCAATGTTATCCGAGCAGAAAAAATCACCCTGCAGGCCTGCAATGCTCAGGGCGAATTAATTGATTACGAATGTACTGGCTATGAGGCGCGGGCCGTACAGCATGAATTGGACCACCTGGATGGTCTGCTGTTTCTCGACCGCTTGGTCAGTCGCCGAACTGATCTGTTTAAGCGCAAGGTCTATAAAAAGTAACTATAGTCAGGCTACCTAGGAGTACGGGTCTCTTACTCGTATATACAGCCCTGGAACAAAAAAGTTATCCACAGGCCATATTTGTCTTTTTAGAGAAAAACCAGAAAATTTATATTTAGTGAGGCTAACCAATGAGAATGGATAAACTAACAAGCAAATTTCAGCAGGCAATAGCAGATGCCCAGAGCCTTGCTATCGGGCGGGATCATCAGTTTATGGAATCAATTCATGTGATGATTGCACTGCTTGATCAGGAAGGGGGTACTGCAAGACACCTGCTGACACAATCTAACGTCAATATTAATTTATTGCGTTCACAACTGTCCCAGGCACTGGATCAAATGGCCAGTGTAGAGGGTTCTGCGGGCGATGTTCAGGTATCACCTGAATTAACCCGTTTATTAAATCTTACCGATAAACTGTCCCAGCAGCGTAAAGACCAGTTTATCTCCAGCGAGCTGTTTATTCTTGCAGCCGTGGAAGATAAAGGCCAGTTAGGTAGCATTCTGCAGAAGCTGGGTGCAGACAAGAAAAACATTGAGGAAGCCATTGACGCCATGCGCGGAGGCCAGAGCGTTAATGATCCCAATGCGGAAGATCAGCGTCAGGCGCTGGAAAAATATACTATTGATTTAACCGAGCGTGCAGAACAGGGTAAATTAGACCCGGTTATTGGTCGTGATGATGAAATTCGTCGTACCATTCAGGTTCTGCAGCGTCGTACCAAGAACAATCCTGTATTAATCGGTGAGCCCGGTGTGGGTAAAACTGCCATTATTGAAGGACTGGCACAACGCATAATCAACGGCGAAGTCCCTGAAGGACTGAAACACAAGCGGATTTTATCCCTGGATATGGGCTCACTGATTGCCGGCGCCAAATTCCGTGGTGAATTTGAAGAACGTTTAAAAGCAGTTCTTAATGATCTGTCCAAACAGGAAGGCAGTATTATCCTGTTTATTGATGAAATTCATACCATGGTCGGAGCCGGTAAGGCAGAAGGCTCCATGGATGCCGGTAATATGCTCAAACCCGCCCTGGCACGTGGTGAATTACACTGTGTGGGGGCGACTACTCTGGATGAATACCGTGAGTATATGGAAAAAGATGCCGCCCTGGAACGTCGTTTCCAGAAAGTACTGGTGGAAGAGCCTACTCTGGAAGATACCATTGCTATTCTGCGTGGTCTGAAAGAGAAATACGAAGTGCACCACGGGGTAGATATTACTGATCCGGCGATTGTTGCAGCAGCGACTTTGTCCCATCGTTATATTACTGATCGTAAACTGCCTGATAAGGCTATCGATCTGGTGGATGAAGTAGCCAGCCGTATCCGTATGGAAATTGATTCCAAACCGGAAGAAATGGACAAATTGGAACGCCGCCTGATCCAGCTCAAAATTGAGCGTGAAGCTCTGAGCAAGGAATCTGATGCGGCCTCTAAAAAGCGTCTGGAAAGTCTTGAAGAAGACATTGCCGAACTGGAGTGTGAATATTCCGAACTGGATGAGATCTGGAAGTCAGAAAAAGCGGTTGTACAGGGAACCCAGCATATTAAGGAAGCTCTCGACCAAGCCCGTAAGGATCTGGAAACTGCTCAGCGTGCCGGTGATCTGGCGCGTATGTCTGAGTTACAGTACGGTCGTATTCCGGAACTGGAAAAGCAGCTGGATATGGCATCACAATTAGAGATGCTCGATACAGGTGATAAGCCAAAACTGCTTAGAAACTCAGTCACTGAGGAAGAAATTGCCGAAGTGGTCGCCAAATGGACCGGTATTCCCGTAGCTAAGATGTTAGAAGGTGAAAATGAAAAACTGCTGCATTTGGAAGAAAAACTGTGTGAACGGGTTGTCGGACAAAGTGAAGCGGTTACTGTGGTGGCCAATGCCATTCGTCGTTCCCGTGCCGGACTGTCTGACCCAAGACGGCCTAATGGTTCATTCCTGTTCCTTGGCCCAACCGGTGTCGGTAAAACCGAGTTAACCAAGGCCCTGGCTAACTTCCTGTTTGACATGGAAGATGCCATGGTGCGGATGGATATGTCCGAATTTATGGAAAAACATGCCGTAGCCCGCTTAATTGGTGCGCCTCCAGGCTATGTCGGCTATGAAGAAGGCGGTTACCTGACTGAAGCCGTACGGCGTAAGCCATACTCCGTGATCCTGCTGGATGAAGTGGAAAAAGCACATCCCGATGTGTTTAATATCCTTCTGCAGGTACTGGATGATGGTCGTCTGACTGATGGTCAGGGACGTACCGTGGACTTACGCAATACGGTCATTATTATGACTTCCAACTTGGGCTCACAAAGGATCCAGGAACTGAGCATAAAAGCCAGTGCTCATAATAGTGAAGAAGCGGAAGCGGATTACAAGGTTATGAAAACTGAGGTAATGGAAGTGGTATCACAGCACTTCAGACCCGAGTTTATTAACCGTATCGATGATGTGGTGGTATTCCATCCATTAGCCAAAGATGTTATCCGTAAAATTGCAACCATACAGATGCAGGATTTACGTAACAGACTGGTGGATCGAGAACTGGATCTGGACGTTTCTGAAGCTGCAATGGATAAAATTGCCGAGGCCGGCTTTGACCCAATCTATGGTGCAAGACCACTGAAACGGGCCATCCAGCAGTCTCTGGAAAACCCACTGGCTCAGGAAATTCTGGCAGGTAAATATATGCCTGGGGATATTATTGAAGTGGATGTCGGGGCTAATGGCGAACTGGTTTTTGACCGGGTTGTTCGGGCTGAGGAAGTGGCTTAAGAGCAGCGCTGAGCGTTCAGTGCTCAACGCTCAGCGCTGCTCTTATTCTCTTCTTTTGATACCTTCCTCAACACCCAATCCATCCCCCGTGCCGGCAGAATCCGTTTCAGTGTTCCGAATAAATAAGTTGGAAACGTGACGTAATAGTGTGCCTGGGGGCATTTGCTTTCCAGGGCGTGTTGTAATTTTTTAAATACGGCTTCTGGTGGTAGGGTAAATGG
>JANELJ010000220.1 GCA_024511395.1 Gammaproteobacteria bacterium
TGTTAAAGGCTTTCCCTGGAACCATAAACGAGTATATCGTATTTATCGGGAGCTGGAATTAAACCTAAGGATAAAGCCTAAAAAACGATTAAAACGTAAAAAACCAGATGCCCTGGCGGTTTCAGAGCAAATCAATGATACCTGGCCGATGGATTTTATGCATGACCAGTTAAAAGACGGACGTAGCTTTCGTACCTTTAATGTTATTGATGATTAGAATCGAGAATGCCTTGGGATTGAGGTGGTTTTATCATTACCGGCATTAAGAGTGATACGGACACTGGAACGCATTATTGAATGGCGAGGCAAGCCCAAAACCATTCGATGCGATAACGGGCCTGAGTACATAAGCCAGAAAGTGGTTGACCGGGCAAAGGCACAGGATATAAAACGACAATATATCCAGCCGGGTAATCCACAACAAAATGCTTATGTAGAGCGGTTTAATCGAACGGTACGCCATGAATGGTTAAATCAGTTTTTATTTAATTCTATAGAGCATGCACAGGAAACAGTAACATGCTGGAAATGGAGTTATAATAATGAACGACCCCATACGGCTATCGATGGAGTACTACCCAGGCAAAAATTGGTTTTAGCCTGTTAGAAAACAATTTAAACCGTCTTATCCACATACCCACAGGCCAGGCCTGTCAGTGAGATAAAACTGAAGGTCTCACCAACAGGCAGACCTATGGATATATGGATAAGACTTATACTAAACCTCTATTTATGAATTGCTTTATAAATAGGGGATTACCAACGGCTGTGTGAATAAGCCTGATAAGGTTTCGACTTGTTCCAGAGAGCATTATTTGTTGATAAGACGATTATCCCGCAGAACATGCCAGATACTTTTTATATCCACTGTTTTGTCCCGCCGGTTTAGCAGAGTAATGGCAATTTGCTCGGTAGCCGCATAAACACAGGCAACCGCTGCCAGAGTCATGGTCCAGCTCAGCATACCGGTAAAGAGTAAAATATAGACCACAATGGTAATACTGACAGAGATTTTTACTGCAATAGTATGATAACTGGTCATTTTTCTGAATTTAATAAAACCAATGACCACCGGAATAATAAAACTGGCAATGATCAGACTGATAGGAATAAGCTGCTGAAGCACAATATCCGGCCAGAGCAGCCAGGCTGAAATCGCCAGGGTAATATACACCACAAAATCCCCCCAGCTATCTAGCTGAGCACCCAGCTCAGACACCACATTCATGCGCCGGGCCAGGTAACCGTCCAGAATATCTGTCAGTTCAGTAAAGATCATAGCACCAATAAATAGATCCGGATGCTGTTTAATAGCCAGATACAACAGCACCAGAGCCATAAAAATACGCACAGAGCTGATAATATTGGGCAAATGCCGGTAGCTGATATTTAACATATATCGGAACAACGATTGGAACTACAAATCACAATGACTGTTACCTGTAAAAGTGTGTTTATTATCACAATTTATAATACTAACATTTAATTTTATATGTGCCAAAGATGAGGCCAGTCTAATACCGAAATAATTACCATGAAAACAGACGCTGCAGTTCAGGCAGACTGTTAACATCCCAGTCAGGCTCCTGCATGGACAGGGGAAGTGCTACTCCCGGCGCCAAGCGCCCCGTTCTCACCAGAGCCGTTTTAATGCCCAGTTTTTGAGCACCAATAATATCCGTATCCGGACGGTCACCAATCATCAGGCAGTCTGATGCTTTAACCCCAAGTCTCTGCATGGCCATTTCATATAACAGCGGTTCAGGTTTACCAATGGTAACAGGTGTCTGCCCCGTAGCCGCTGCAAAGGGAGCAACCAGTGCACCACCTCCAGGAAGAATAAGCTGTTTTCCCTCATAAACAGCATCGACAGTAGTATCCGGATTAGTGCTGATTAATTGTGCCCCTTTTTTTTAAATCAGGTTAATATCCGTTGTTATTGCTGCATAATCAATACCTTCGCCTTCTCCTACCACTACAAAATCTGCATTTTCAGGATCTTCATTACAATATTGACTTAAACTCTGGTGCAGACCTTCAGCGCCAACAGCAAAAAAACTATAACCCAGCTTTTGTTGTGCCAGCCAGGCAGCTGTGGCTTCCCCGGCCGTCACAATTAATTTTTCCGCAGGACGTTTAAAACCGATGTGCTCCAGCTTATCTGCTACAGCCTGTGGTAAACGAATGGGATTATTGGTAATAAACGCATGAGGGATATTCGCTATAGCCTCCATAAAACCCATTGCTCTATCAATAGGATTCATACCATGAAAAAAAACCCCGTCCATATCCAGTAGTATGGCAGAAAATGGAAGTTGTTGATCAGCTCCAGGTAAATTCTGATCGGTCAATTTATTCATAAATACAAAAGCAAATACTAATCATATTGATGATATCATAAAATCATCTTGTATATTATTTCTTTTTAAATTATGATTCACAAAAGAGTTATTCGCTGCTCACTATGACATAAACAGGTATTAAATTGAACCAGCAGAAACGGGAACAGGCTTTAGCAGA
The DNA here is from genome assembly GCA_024511395.1 of Gammaproteobacteria bacterium. Lineage (GTDB taxonomy): Bacteria > Pseudomonadota > Gammaproteobacteria > GRL18 > GRL18 > JANELJ01. The sequence goes on from JANELJ010000220.1 coordinate 2,521, forward strand.
ACTCAGCCAGATACAGAAAGAACGACTCTCCTATATAGATTTCAGACTGATGTTTCTGGGTGTTATGCAACGCAGTGATCTGATTCAGCGTTTCGGCATGAAAGCAGCCGCAGCAACCCGGGATATTGCCCTTTATCGAAAACTGGCTGAAGAAAATATTATCTATAAAACCCGGAAACGCCGGTATTTTTATAATCCGGACTTTGTCCCCCTGTTCCCCTATTCCCCGGAACGTGCCCTTGCAGCCCTTTCCAGCGGCTTTGGTGATAATTATGTAGGCGTAAAATCCAGAGCCATGCTGCCCTGTGAAACGCCAACCCAGTTAAATACCACCAATCTGAAAACACTTTCTGTCATCACGCGGGCAATACATCAGCACCAGGTTGTACATATAAAATACCACTCATTAAGTAGTGGCGTTTCCAGCCGCCAGATCGTTCCTTTTGCCTTGGTTGACAACGGTCTGCGCTGGCATATCCGTGCCTATGACCGCAAACAGTCCCGTTTTACAGACTTTGTAGTAAACCGAATTGAACACCCGCAGGTCATAGAGTCTGATATCGCAGAACATGAAACCCGGGAAGCCGATAACCAGTGGAATCGGATTGTAGAACTGGAAATTGTCCCACACCCTTCCCTGAAACATCCTGAAACCATTGCCATGGATTTTTCCATGCAGGGTAATAAAAACAACGCACAATTAAATATCAATGTCAGAGCCGCCGTAGCCGGCTATCTACTGCGCCGGTGGAATATCGACTGTTCTGAAAATCATTCATTAACAGGTATGGAATATCACCTATGGCTTAAAAACCATCCTACACTTTACGGTGTTGAAAACCTAGTTATTGCTCCGGGTTATAAACTCAAAACTCAATAACAATCAATTTTTAACATTCTCCCCAGCTAAGTTAGGGGGATTCCTGATCTCTGCAGTGATATTTTCCTCTTCGTTTCCACTCTTTCCCAGCATTTCAATATCCATATCCATATCCATATCCATATCCATATCCAGACAAATAATCCACATATATTAATATCTGGTAAGAATATGTCTAATTTTTAGCAGAAAAGATTGGAACTGTCAGAACAGATCTGAGATTTATAGTCAAACCTGGTTTTTATTATCAGGTTAATATTCTGTCTTCATTATCCAGATTTTCAGTTTCTTGGGTAACCCCCCGAAAAATAATTCTTTTCATAAGTAGAATTATCCATTAAATTATTAATGAGGAGAACCTACAATGAAGAAGTCCAGATTTACAGAATCCCAGATCATCGGTATTCTGAAAGACGCTGAATCCGGCGTGCCGGTCACTGAATTATGTCGCACTCATGGCATGAGCGATGCCACCTTCTATAACTGGCGGGCCAAATACGGCGGCATGGATGTTTCCATGATGAAACGCATGAAAGAGCTGGAAGAAGAAAACCGCCGCTTGAAGAAGATGTATG
>JANELJ010000038.1 GCA_024511395.1 Gammaproteobacteria bacterium
GTTGACGGTCTCCAAAACAACCGTTTACTGGTGGTATTCATTATTGGAATCCATTGTTAACCATAAACGAAAACAATTAACGGATGTGCTTGAAAGAATATATTTTTTCCTGAAAGAAAATGCCGGCAGAGCTCATCCTAAACGAGATAAGTCTACTGGACTTTATCAGTTTGGTGTAGAATCTAATTATGGAGTTACATTCGGATGGGTAAACTATTGAAACAAAATGATAAAATCCTTAAAGACATACCTGTGAATAGCAAATAGTTACAACATAACTAAAATAACAACCATTATAAATTATTCAAACTTAGACATAAATCAGAAAGCGGCTGTTATTTATATGTTATAATCGGTTGTTTCTATTTATTATTTTACAGGCTTAAGGCTTTTTAGATGTATTCTCGTATTATGGCAACCGGCAGTTATCTGCCAGAAAAAGTATTGACCAATCACGATCTGGAAAAGATTGTGGATACTTCGGATCAATGGATAACTGATCGTACCGGTATCAAGAAAAGACATATTGCCGATGATGATCAGACGACCTGTGATCTGGCAGAAGAAGCTGCTAGAAGTGCCATTGAGCAGGCCGATATTGACCCTCAGTCCATAGACCTTATTATTGTTGCCACCACGACGCCTGACCTGGTTTTTCCAAGTACCGCCTGTTTATTACAGCAGCGCCTGGATATTCATGGCTGTCCGGCCTTTGATGTACAGGCTGTATGTACCGGTTTTATCTATGCGCTGGATATCGCTGACAAATACATAAAAACCGGTGCTGCTAAACGTGCTCTGGTTATTGGTGCAGAAACCCTGTCCCGTATAGTGGACTGGACCGATCGAACCACCTGCGTGTTATTTGCCGACGGAGCCGGTGCTGTTATCCTGGAAGCCAGTGAAGAGGCGGGTATTCTGTCCTCACATATTCACGCTGACGGCAGTTTTGCAGAATTACTAAATACTAATGGCGGTATTTCTGATACTAATCCCGATGGACTGGATGCGGTACATATTGAAATGAAAGGTAATGAAGTCTTTAAGGTAGCCGTCAATACCCTGGGTCGTATTGTGGATGAAACCCTGGCCGCCAATAATATGGAAAAATCTGATATCGACTGGCTGGTACCGCATCAGGCCAATATCCGGATTATTAATGCTACTGCCAGAAAATTAAAAATGTCCACTGATCACGTAGTCACTACGGTACAGGAACAGGGTAATACTTCGGCGGCTTCTGTGCCCTTGGCTCTGGATACAGCAGTCAGAGATGGTCGAATTAAACGCGGTGAAACCATTCTTCTGGAAGCCTTTGGTGGCGGTTTTACCTGGGGCTCAGCCTTAATAAAATACTAAAAGCCACTAAGTGTAATGGAACACGATAGAGTGACAGGCTGCAGGTACTGTGTTTACGGGGTTTTGAAAACATGGATGTTTTCACAATCACTGGGATAAGAACTTTTTACAAAACAAGTTTTGAAAAGTTCTAAACCGATACATGGAGGTACTTGAGCGCCCCGGAAATACAGTACCTGCAGCCTATCACGGTTAAATATGTTTGAATAATATTTATATATTAATAACCAAAAAAACAGGAAAAATATAGATGTCTATTGCATTTATCTTTCCGGGTCAGGGTTCCCAGTCTGTGGGAATGCTGGGCAGTTTTGCTGATGATAACCCGGCTTATGCAGAAATTGTTACTGCAACCTTTGAACAGGCCAGTGATGTGCTCGGATTTGATCTCTGGGACATGACCCAAAACGGCCCGGATACCGAACTTAATAAAACTCGGCATACCCAGCCTGCCATGCTGGCTGCCGGATATGCTATCTGGCAGATCTGGAAAAGCAAAGGTGGTGCCATGCAGGCTGTTATGGCTGGCCATAGCCTGGGTGAATATACTGCCCTGGTCTGTTCTGAAGCACTGGATTTTTCCGATGCAGTTGACTTGGTTTACCATCGCGGTCAATATATGCAGGACTCAGTTGCCAGTGGTGAAGGAGCCATGGCGGCCATTCTGGGGCTGGATGATGAGGCCGTTATTAAAGTATGTGAAGATACCGCTGCCCAGTATAAACAGGAAGGACAGAACAGAGTCATTTCTGCGGTTAATTTTAATTCACCCGGACAGGTTGTCATTGCCGGGCATAGTGATGCCGTGGACAGAGCCATTGAAAATGCCAATCAGGCCGGTGCTAAAAAAAACATTAAACTGGCGGTCAGTGTTCCGTCCCATTGTGCCTTAATGGAAAGTGCTGCAGAAAAACTGGCTGGCAAACTGGAAAATATTAATATTCAGTCGCCTGTAATCCCGGTGATTAATAATGTTCATGTCAGTATTGAAAATGATCCGCAGCAGATCAAAAACAACCTGGTCAAACAATTATCCCAACCGGTACGCTGGGTTGAAACCATTAATAAAATTGTGGCCGATGGTGCCGAACAGATTATTGAATGCGGCCCCGGTAAGGTACTGACTGGCCTGAATCGACGTATTAACCGCCGTATGCCGGCACTCGCCCTGTTTGATACAGCAACTATTGATAAAGCTTTTGAGGAACTATCCTGATGTCTATGGAAAATGAAGTCGCTCTGGTGAGCGGTGCAAGTCGTGGTATTGGCCAGGCAATTGCGATCAGCCTGGGTAAAAAAGGTGCGACGGTTATTGGTACTGCAACTTCAGAAAAAGGTGCAGAAAACATCACTAACTATCTGAAAGAAAATGGTATTAATGGGCAGGGTATGGTGCTTAATGTAACCGACCAGGCCAGTATTGACCAACTGCTGGAAAATATGAAAGAACAGTATTCCATGCCTTCTATTCTGGTCAATAACGCCGGCATTACCCGTGACAATCTGATGATGCGTATGAAAGATGAAGAATGGGATGCCATTATTGAAACCAACTTGGCCTCTATTTTTAAACTGTCCAGAGCCTGTCTGCGGGCAATGATGAAGGCTAGAAAAGGGCGTATTATTTCAATCGCTTCAGTGGTAGGTTTAACCGGCAATGCCGGGCAGACCAATTATGCGGCGGCTAAAGCCGGTATTATCGGTTTCAGCAAGTCTCTGGCCCGGGAAGTAGGTTCCCGTGGTATTACTGTCAATGCGGTAGCTCCGGGCTTTATCGATACTGATATGACTCGTGCTTTGTCCGATGACACCAAAAAAGCGCTGTTAAGCCAGATCCCTTTAAACCGTCTGGGACAGGCCGAAGAAATTGCCTCAGCCGTGGCTTTTCTGGCATCAGATGACGCATCTTATATTACGGGCGAAACTCTTAATGTAAATGGCGGCATGTATATGCCCTAAGGCATGATATTTATAAAAAAACCTTATTTAGTATGAACTAATAGACTAAATAAGGTTTTTTTTAACATCTATACTGGTATATCCGATTAGATTTCACTAAAATAGCGACACGTAAATAAACACACTGAAAGGTCGGTTTTATTCAGCCTTATCAAATTACTGTGTAATTGGGCAGAATTTGAAAAGTGCAGTGTTGCAAAGAATTGCATAAGAATTATGGAGATTTTATAAAATGAGTAGTGTTGAAGAAAGAGTTGCTAAAATTGTTGTTGAACAATTAGGCGTTAAAGAAGACGAAGTAAAACCAGAGTCATCTTTTGTTGATGATTTGGGTGCTGACTCTCTGGATACCGTTGAACTGGTTATGGCTCTTGAAGAAGAATTTGAAACTGAAATTCCAGACGAAGAAGCTGAAAAAATCACTACTGTTCAGCTGGCTATTGATTACATCAATGCCCATATTGACGGCTAATTAAAAAGATTTTTTCTTTTTAATACCTGATATTTCCTAAAGCCGTATTTAACATTGCAATTCATATCTGCCTTGTTAAATCGGCTTTACTTATTTATACCCTGTCATATTTATTGAGTGTTGTCCCTCACTCTTTTCTGCCTGAAGACACTTTATATTCGGTTGGAAACTAAAGACAGACTACAGTTAATAGTGTATTGTCCGGGTTTATTTTTGGAGAACTTTTTTGGCTAAGAGACGAGTTGTTATTACCGGTCTTGGGATGGTCTGTCCAGTAGGTTTAACGGTTGCAGAATCCTGGGAAAATATTCTTGCAGGTAAAAGCGGTATTGCACCGATTGAACATTTTGATACCAGAGCCTTCAGTGTAAAATTTGGCGGTTCGGTCAAAAATTTTGATGTTGAGCAATACCTGTCCAGAAAAGATGCCAAAAAAATGGATGCCTTTATTCACTACGGTATGGCGGCAGGCATTCAGGCCATTGAAGATGCCGGCCTGGAAATAACTGAAGAAAATGCCTGGCGTATCGGGGTTTCAATCGGTTCCGGTATCGGCGGTCTGCCCGGTATTGAGAAAGGCTTTAATGCCTTCTTAAAAGGTGGTCCCCGTAAAATATCCCCGTTTTTTGTGCCCAGCAATATTATTAATATGATTTCAGGAAATTTGTCTGTTAAGTACGGCATGAAAGGCCCGAACCTGGCCATGGCAACGGCCTGTGCTACAGCTACCCATAGTATTGGAGATGCGGCCCGTATTATTGAATACGGTGATGCCGATGTTATGATCACCGGTGGTGCTGAAATGGCGACCTCTGAAACCGGTCTGGGCGGTTTTGCCGCAGCGCGGGCCTTATCCACCCGCAATGATGATCCAGAAGCCGCTTCCAGACCTTGGGACAAGGACCGGGATGGCTTTGTACTCAGTGACGGTGCCGGTGTTGTGGTACTGGAAGAATATGAATTTGCCAAAGCTCGCGGCGCTAAAATTTATGCTGAAGTACTGGGGTTTGGTATGAGTGGTGACGCCTATCATATGACCCTGCCTTCCAAAGGCGGAGAAGGTGCCAGCCGTTGTATGAATATGGCTCTAAAAAATGCTGGTCTGAATCCGGAACAGATCAATTATATTAATGCCCATGGTACTTCTACACCTGCAGGTGATCTGGCTGAAACAGAAGCAGCTAAACGGACGTTTGGTGACCATGCCTATAAGTTGACCATGAGCTCTACCAAGTCTATGACCGGACATCTGCTTGGCGCAGCAGGCGGTATTGAGGCTGTCTTTACATCGCTGGCTATCTGTGATCAGGTAGCGCCGCCAACCATTAACCTGGATAACCCTGATCCGCAATGTGATCTGGATTATGCTGCAGGCAGTGCAAAGGAAATGAATATTGATTATGCCATTTCCAACTCCTTTGGTTTTGGCGGCACCAATGGCACATTAATCCTAGGCAAGGTTTAATTTCAGAATCGTCCCGATTTAACCCGACTACTTATTGCTTTTAGCTATTAATTGGTTAAGTCGGGACACTTTGTTATTAATGGTTCTTATCAACTATGACAGCTTGCCAGGTTACAGAACTACCGCTTAATAATCTTAAAAACCTGCCTGCGTTTTATCGTTTCCACCAGTATTCTCCTGAAGATTATCCTTATTTCCTCAGCAGTACCAGCCGTTTTGAACCCATTGGGCTAGATATTCATCAGGGAGACTCTAATTTTGATATCCTGTTTATTCGTCCTGAGCAAAGGCTGTTGCTAGATCAGGGCAGGGCGCTCAGCTTTTCAGATAACAGTTCTTTAAAAAAACTGACTATTGATAAGCAAAAAGGCTTTCTTGATAATTTTAATTCGCTGTATCAGGCATCGGCTTCTGATGAAAGCTCCGAATTTGATTTTTTACCGTTTCGCGGCGGCTGGTTTATCTTTCTCTCTTACGAACTGGCTCAGGAAGTTGAGCCAGTATTAAAACCGTTTATGTTGAACAATCAGACACAGCAGTGCCTGCCACTGGCTTATGCTGCCAGGGTCAGGCAGGCTCTGATTATTGACCATCAAAAAAAACGCCTGTTCTTTGTAACGGAGCAGAGCATTGAACATAAAGCAGCCCTGCAGGAACTACAAAAAGATATTGAACAGATACAGTCAGAACCAGAATCTCTCCTGCAGATTGAAGACCTGCTGCTTAATTTGCAGGAAGAACCTGAACAGCCGTTTTTATCTTCTGTAGAACAAGTTCGTAAATATATACGTGACGGCGATGTTTTTCAGGTCAATATGTCCCGTCTCTGGCAGGCGGATATCGGCAGCCCTGAGCCTACTAGTCGCCATAAACATTCTGACTTTGCCGCCTCTGTCTATAAAAAACTAAGCCAGTCTAATCCGGCGCCTTTTTCCGGCCTGGCAGGATTTAAAACAGAATCTGGCTGGGCCAGCATTATTTTATCCTCTCCGGAACGCCTGTTAAGTATTAAAAACAACCGCCTTGAATCCAGGCCCATAGCCGGTACTCATCCGCGCGGTATTTCTGATGAAGAAGATCAGCGCCTGATAGAACGTCTGCATAATCACCCTAAAGAACAGGCTGAACATATTATGCTGATTGATCTGATCCGTAATGATCTGGGGCGTGTCTGTGTGCCCGGTACGGTCCAGGTGGATGAATTGATGGTCAATGAAAGCTATGCTCATGTTCATCATATTGTGTCAAATGTGGTTGGGGAATTGCAGAAGGATAAAACCCCGGTGGATGCTATTAAGGCTTTATTTCCCGGTGGAACCATTACCGGCTGTCCTAAAGTTCGCTGTATGGAAATCATTGCCGAACTGGAACAGTGTCCCCGGGGTGCTTATACCGGCTCTATGGGCTATATTAACCGGGACGGCAGTATGGATCTGAATATTTTAATCCGTACTTTTGTTCTGCAGGAGCAGCTTGCAGAAGATAAAGCATCAACAGTCCCTGTTGGACAGAAACTTAGTTTCAGAGCAGGAGCGGGACTGGTGTTTGATTCCATTGCACAACGGGAATTACAGGAAACCAGAGCTAAGGCCAGGGGCCTGCTTAGAGCATTGGGGCTAAATTAAGAATTAATATTTATGACATGGATTAACGGACAATTTCAGTCCTCACTGCCTGTTTCTGACCGAGGGCTGGCTTATGGTGATGGTATTTTTGAAACCATTGTCTGCATCAATCAGAAACTGCACCTCTGGTTCCGTCACTGGCAACGTCTGCAGCAGGGCGCAAAACAGCTGGTTCTGGAACTGCCGGAACAGCAGACTTTATTAAACTGGATAGAACAGGCTCTGGCTGACAAAAATAATCCGTCTCTGGCTGTGGTTAAAATTATTATCACACGGGGTTCTGGCGGCAGGGGATATAAATGCCCTGAACAGCCGCAGCCGCGAACCATTATAACTATTCATCCTTGGCTGGAACATAATGATAATGACTATCAGCAGGGCATCAGTGCTATAGTCTGTCAGACCTGCCTTTCACTTCAACCCGCTCTGGCCGGGATAAAACACCTGAACCGACTGGAACAGGTACTGGCGGCACAGGAACTGTTGGCCAATAATTGTCGGGAAGGTCTTATGCTGGAGTGTGCACCTGCCGCCAATGATACGTCTGCAAAAAAAATAGTAACAGAAGGTGTCAGTTCCAACCTGTTTTTTGTGAGCAGAGGACAGTTATTTACTCCGGAAATTACTTATAGTGGTATCAACGGCACAATACGCAGCGAATTACTGGAGCGAGCACAGGCTCTGGGTATACCGCTGGCAACGGGTCGTTATGAATTGCAGGAAATACTGAATGCCGATGAAGTGTTTTTTACCAATAGTATTTTTGGTATCCTTCCTGTCAGTAAAATAAGTTATCAACAAGGCCAGAACAGCAGGCACTATCAGCAACGTGATGTGAGCATGCAACTGGCGAAAAGTCTGAACCCGGAGCTGCAGCGCCCCTGCCAATTTAATACCCTATGATAAAACGATTAATTAAACTGATTGCCGTATTATTACTGATTGCCAGCTTTGCTGGAGCCTGGTACTGGAATGAATATAATGTGTTTTTGCAGACTCCGCTGAGTTTTTCTGATGATGCCGAGCGTACTGAACAGACCTTTACCATCCATAAGGGCGACAGTATAAAAAAAGTCGCCCGTAAACTGCAGGAACAGCACTTTATTGAGCATCCCCAGTACTTCTGGCTCTACACCCGCTTATCCAAACAGGCTGAAAAAATAAAAGCAGGAGAATATACGCTTACCTCAGGCATGACAGTAGAGGAACTGGTGAACCGCTTTGTATCGGGTAAGGTGAATCAATATGCCCTGACTATTGTGGAAGGCTGGACAGTTAAAGATGCTCTGGCTCAGATAAACAAAGATCCCAATCTGGTTCACACACTGGATAAGGAACCGGTTAAAGAAGTATTAAAAAAACTGCCGGAGTTGTTGAACAGCCCTTATAAAACCTTTGAAGGTCTGATTTATCCGGATACCTATAAGTTTCCCAGAGGAACCACCGATCTGCAGTTTATTGAGCGTGCTTACAAACAGATGCAGCGTGTTCTGGAGCAGGAATGGCAGCAAAGAGAGAAAGACCTGCCGCTTAAAACCCCTTATGAGGTTCTAATCCTGGCTTCTATTGTAGAAAAAGAGTCCGGTGTCAGCAGTGAGCGCAGTAAAATTGCCGGGGTATTTATCCGGCGTATTAAAAAGAAAATGCGTCTGCAGTCTGATCCCACCATTATTTACGGTATGGGCGATGACTATAAGGGAAATATCCGGCGTAAAGATATCAATAAAAAGACGGCCTATAATACCTACCAGATAGGCGGTCTGCCGCCGACGCCGATTGCTATACCCGGCCGAGAAGCTATACATGCAGTACTGCATCCTGAAAAAGGCAAGAGCCTGTATTTTGTTGCTGATGGCAGCGGCGGCCATGTATTTACTAATAATTTGAAGGCGCATAATAAAGCCGTGCGCAAATACATCCTTAAAAAGAAGAATTAAATGTATCCAGGCAAATTTATTACCATAGAAGGGACAGAAGGGGCGGGTAAATCCACCAGTTTAAATTATATAAAGGACGTTCTGCAGCAAAAAGGTATTGTTTTTATTACCACCCGGGAGCCGGGCGGTACGCCCATTGCTGAAAAAATACGTGAACTGCTGCTGGATAAAGCGAATACCGCCTTATGTGATGACGCCGAATTGCTATTAATGTTTGCAGCCCGGACACAGCATTTAAATGAGCTGATTATTCCGGCACTGCAATCTGGTCAGTGGGTGATCAGTGACCGGTTTACCGATGCTACCTATGCCTACCAGGGCGGTGGCAGAGGACTGCCCTGGGAAAAAATTGCCCAGCTTGAGCAATGGGTTCAGGGTGACTTGCGTCCTGATGCCACTATTTTACTGGATATCCCAGTTGAACAGGGCATGGAGCGGGTGCGCAGTCGGGGCGAGACAGACCGCTTTGAAGAAGAGCAAATGTCTTTTTTCAGTCGCATCCGCGAAGCCTACCTCAGACTCGCCAGAGAAAACCCGCAGCGTTATTATATTATTGATACCCGGCCGGCCATTGAAGTAGTTTATCAGCAGCTGGACAGGGCACTGAAAAAGCTGGTTGATAATGTCTGATCCCGCCGCTGTATCTGAACCTTTACTGGCCGCCAGTTTATATCCCTGGCACCAGTCGCTCTGGCAGCAGCTGGCCGGTGATCAGCCTAAACTGGACAATTTCCCCCATGCTTTATTATTAAGCGGTCTGGCCGGCAGTGGAAAAAAAGCTCTGGCGGCTTACCTGGCTCAGACCTTAATGTGTCATGCACCGCTACCGGAACCTCATAACGCTTCCCTGCAGCCCTGTCAGCAGTGTCGTTCCTGTCAGTTATTTAATTCCGGTAATCACCCTGACCTGTATTATCTAAGTACACCGGAAGACAAAAAAATTATTCCGGTGGTAAATGTCCGGGATCTGATCCAGTGGACAGTATTAAGCAGTCAGCTGCTGCATAAAAAAGTCGTTATTATCGAACCGGCTGATGCCATGAACCAGAATGCAGCCAACAGCCTGTTAAAAACCCTGGAAGAACCATCAGCCAATACCGTCTTGATCCTGGTAACCAGCAAAAAACAGTCCTTACTGCCGACTATTCGCAGTCGCTGTCAGACACTTGATATTGCTCTGCCGGAAACTGCCGCAGCCCGGCATTGGCTGCAGGAGCAGGGGATTGAACAACCGGAACTGATGCTGGCACTGGCTGCAGGTTCACCCATCAAGGCTCGTGATATGGCCGATGAAAATGCCCAGGCTGTTCGTAAAATGGTACTGGATAGTGTTTTACAGATTGCATCGGGCAGTAACGAGCCGGTTAGTGCAGCCGAACGATTATTTAAACTGACCAGTAGCAAAAAGACCAAAACCACCAGAAGCAAGGCAGGGAAAAATAATGTATCCGCCAGTGTATCTGATATTATTTACTGGCTGGATTCGGTCTGGACTGATCTGGCCAGAATAAGCCAGCTACAGGCTTTAATAGATGCCCGGTCATTTATCAGCAATCTCGATTATGAGCAGGACTTGCAACAATTATCAAATAGATTATACTTAAAAAAACTTTTGCAACTATCTGATTCAGTTAATAAAGCCTACTTTGAAATTCAGGGCTCAGTGAATTTCAACCTGTTACTGGAAAAATTGCTGATTAACTGGAAAGATTGCCTTAAGTAACCTATTATTTAAAATTAAAAGAAAATATTCAGTATTTTTTAGAACAGAACAGTAGTTAGAACAGTAAAGAGTTTTTGTATTATGATGCGTCCCGGTCAGGCCAGACAGAGTATTTTATCGCTTTCCATTAAGGACAAGAGTGCGCTGTATGCGGCTTATATGCCTTTTATTAAAAACGGCGGTCTGTTTATTCCCACCAACAAACAATACAAAATTAATGACGAAGTGTTTATGCTGCTCACCCTGCTGGATGAAAAAGAAAAACTACCTGTGGCCGGTACTATAGTCTGGATCACACCAACCGGCTCCCAGGGCAACCGAGTTGCTGGAGTCGGGGTTCAGTTCAGCAAACAGAATAATGGTCAGGCACAGAAAAAAATTGAAACCTATCTGGCCGGTGCCTTACAGTCTGATCGACCTACCCATACTATGTAATCTCTCATACTATGTAGTCCACCCTGAACAAAATATATGGCATTGATTTATAAAGAAATATT
>JANELJ010000221.1 GCA_024511395.1 Gammaproteobacteria bacterium
GCCAAAACGACAATTAATTGCACATTGATGGAAGCTTTGGTTTGGAGCAGTTTAATCGCGACGATTCTGAAACGATTTATATGTAGTAGCATAGAACAATTTTGCCAAATGGCGATGTCAATGTTGACGGTCTCCAAAACAACCGTTTACTGGTGGTATTCATTATTGGAATCCATTGTTAACCATAAACGAAAACAATTAACGGATGTGCTTGAAAGAACATATTTTTTCCTGAAAGAAAAGGCTGGCAGAGCTCATCCTAAACGAGATAAGTCTACTGGACTTTATCAGTTTGGTGTAGAATCTAATTATGGAGTTACATCCTGATGGGTAATCTATTGAAACGCAATGATAAAATCCTTAAAGACATAACTATGAGTTTAGGTTAAAATTTACAGGTTGTTAATTAACCTGTTGAGAAAATTATAGCGATAAAAATATAAAGTTTTGTAAGAAGAACAATTCACTATTTGTTAGAATTTGAATTAAATGAGTGTAGGTCCAAACCTATGCAGTAATTTGTAAAAAAACCTCATCAAAAAATGTAATAAAAATTTGTCGTATAGCGAATTTAAGCTGGTTTGTGCTATACTCTTTCGCTGTTTATCCTGTACAGCAAGCACACCTAACAGACCATTAGCCATAAAATTACGGATTTTCTATTTATATGCCGGACAACGAAGACAATCTGGTCAAAATTCGAGGACTACATTTCGCCCGTGGATCTTCCAAAATTTTTACGGGTGTGGATATTGATATTCCCGGAGGGAAAATTACAGCCATTATGGGCCCAAGTGGTACTGGTAAAACAACCTTACTGAAACTGATCGGTGGACAGATCAAGCCCCAGCAGGGAACTATTCATTTTCATGGTGAAAACATTCCTTCCATGAGAACCCGCAAGTTATACGAAGTCAGAAAAAAAATGGGTATGCTGTTTCAAAGTGGTGCATTGCTGACGGATATGAGTGTTTATGACAATATTGCTTTTCCCTTGAGAGAACATACCCAGTTGCCGGAAGTCATGATCCGCGATCTGGTGATTATGAAATTACAGGCCGTTGGTCTGCGTGGTGCCCGTCATTTAATGCCCAGTGAGTTATCCGGTGGAATGGCAAGACGGGCCGCATTGGCACGGGCCATAGCCCTGGATCCGGAAATGATCCTTTATGATGAACCCTTTACCGGACAGGATCCTATCTCTATGGGGGTTCTGGTACAACTGATTCGCTCCATGAATAAAGCTCTGGGTCTGACCAGTGTTATTGTATCCCATGATATTGAGGAAACCATGGCGATTGCGGATAAGGTTTATATTATATCCCAGGGGAAAGTGGTTGGTCATGGCAGTCCTGATGAGATAGATAAATCCGATTCTCCCTGGATTAACCAGTTTGTACACGGTGAGGCAGATGGTCCGGTACCGTTTCATTACCAGGCGGTGCCGTACAAAGAAGATTTACTGGCCCAGTAATACGCTTATGACTCCTGTACTGTCATTTTTGACTGTTTATTTAATATGGAAAGCTGAATAATCGATATGTTTGACTGGTTTGCAAAAATTGGCAGAAGTTCCATTGATTTTTTTGCCCGTTTTGGCAGGGAAATGATACTGTTTATTCAGACGGTTATCGGGTTTGCTAGCCTGATCCCGCGTCCCGGTCTAATCATTGCACAAATGTATTCCGTGGGTGTGCGCTCTATGCTGATTATCTTGGTATCCGGCTTCTTCGTAGGCATGGTACTGGGGCTGCAGGGTTATAATACCTTGGTTGATTTTGGAGCAGAAGAATCTCTGGGTGTGGTCGTTGCTCTGTCACTGGTAAGGGAACTTGGGCCAGTGGTTACTGCTTTATTGTATGCCGGGCGTGCCGGCTCTGCCCTGATGGCAGAAATTGGTTTAATGAAGGCGACCGAACAATTATCCGGTCTGGAAATGATGGCGGTTAACCCGGTTAACCGGATCCTAGCGCCTCGCCTGCTGGCAGGCATTATCAGTATGCCTTTACTGGTTGCCATGTTCAGTGCCGTTGGTGTGTTTGGCGGCTACCTGGTAGGCGTGGATATGCTGGGTGTAGACAGCGGTGCCTACTGGTCGCAGATGCAGGCCAAGGTAGACTATAACGATGATATTGTTAACGGTGTTATTAAAAGCTTTGCCTTTGGCATTGTAACCACCTGGATCGCTGTTTATGAAGGGTATTCCTGTATTCCAACCTCTGAAGGCGTCAGTCGGGCAACCACTCGAACAGTAGTTTATTCTGCCCTGACTGTACTGGGTCTGGACTTCCTGTTAACCGCTTTAATGTTAGATTGAATGGATTAGAAGATATGTCGACGACAAGAGCAATAGAAATTTCAGTAGGTATTTTTGTAGCTGCGGGTATTGCTGCCTTGCTGATATTAGCTGTTAATGTCAGTAATGTCAGTACTTTCCATTCCGGCAGTCAGTATACGGTAAAAGCCAACTTTGATAATATCAGCGGTCTTAAAGAACGTTCTGCAGTGACTATCGCCGGCGTGACGGTGGGCAGAGTGAAACTGATAGAAGTGGATCCGGTAACCTTTGAAGCTGTTGTACATATGAATATTGAAGGTAAATATAATGAAATTCCTGTGGATTCGTCTGCAGGTATTTATACAGCCGGTCTGCTGGGTGAAAAATATGTGGGTATTGAACCCGGTGGAGCTCCGGATTTTCTGAAAGAAAACAGTGAAATTCGTCTGACACAGTCATCTATTGTTCTGGAAAAACTGATCAGCCAGTTTCTGTTCAATCAATCTAATTCAGACGATAAAAAAGAAAAGTAAGCCCTATGAGTACAAAATCCATAGCACGGCTTGAAAAAACGGCACTCGGTCACTATCAATTAAGTGGCGACCTGAGTTTTCAGAGTGTGCCTGAATTGTGGCAAAAAAATAAAACTGTTTTATTTAAGGATGATAATTCCGATCTGGATATTAACCTGGCAGGTCTGGAACGTTCTGATAGCTCAGGTTTGGCCATTCTGGTGGAATGGTTCAGGGAAGCAGAACAGCAGAACAGGAAGATAAATTTTATTAATATTCCACAGCAAATGTATGATATTGCCAGAGTCAGTGGTCTGGATGAGATATTGCCTCTTACGGTAAGAAAATAACTCTGTGCAATTAATCAGCAGCAAATAGTGCCCTGATATACCATGTATAAGCAAGGCAAACAGGAAATATAATGACAACAGATGAAGTAAAAGCGCTTATCGAAAAGGGTATGAACACCCAGGAAATTAAAGTAACCGGTGATGGCAGTATGTTTGATGTTCTGGTGGTTTCAGAGCAGTTCGAAGGCCTCACACCAGTAAAAAAACAACAACTGGTTTATGCAACAGTTAATCCCCGGATCACCAGCGGTGGTATTCATGCTTTAACCATTAAGGCATACACTCCTGCAGAATGGTCAACCGCCAGTAAACTGCAAATTGGCTGACTGGTACTGCCCTTACCGAAATTACTCACTATCCAGCCTGTCTTATTCTCAAAACAGGGCTGTTCGGTTTAAAGACAGACCGTGATGCCCTGTCTCCCTAAAACTGATTTATTTAGTCCGACCTGAATAAATCATAACACATTGATTTATAAGGAAATATTGGCGATTTGTGGGTTTTAAATTTGCAGGTTTTTGGTAAAATAAGCCTTATTGCCTTGCAAATTTCCAGACCAAAATGAAGCCAAAGAAACAGCCAAAAATACCTCAGGAAGACCTGTTCAGGATGCGCCTTGAAAACATGCTGGACATAAACCATGAGTTGATTAAGTTATCAAAACACATAGACCGGGAAAGTCCTGATAAAGAATGGGGTGCTCTGTTTGTATCCACTAAAGGTACTCCTGCCATACGCACTCGATTGATTGCAGGATTGCATTACCTGAAACACCTTCATGATTTATCAGATGAACAGGTAGTAAAAGGCTGGACAGAAA
>JANELJ010000222.1 GCA_024511395.1 Gammaproteobacteria bacterium
GCGTTTACCGGAATAAATCGTCAGTTTCTCCCCTTCCGGTAAAATCAGAATAAAGCGTGCAAATTCTTCCCGCTCTGCCACCCTGGTGGGCGGGATGGAAATGATTTTAACGCCTTTACCTTTGGCCAGCAGCGGCAGTTCAGATAACTGGTGAATTAGCAGGCGGCCTTCGTTGGAGACAGCGACTACCCGGTCGGTTTCCAGGTTCGTTACCGGTACCGGCGGTAATACCTGAGCACCTGCCGGTACCTTAATCAGGGCTTTACCTTTCTTGTTTTTGCTGAACATATCTTTTAATTTGCCGACAAAACCATAACCGGCATCGGTACTGAACAGATACATCTGATCCTCATTGGCATTCATTAGTACCGAGATAAACTCAACATTGCCTGAGGGCGGTGATAGACGTCCTGTCAGAGGCTCACCCTGCCCCCGGGCAGAAGGCAGGGTATGGCCCGGCAGAGCATAACTGCGTCCGCTGCTATCCAGGATAGCTACCTGTTGATTGGTTTTGCCCTGGGCACTGTCCCGATAGCCGTCACCGGCTTTATAATTTAACGCCAGCGGATCCACATCATGCCCCTTGGCTGCACGGATCCAGCCTCTCTGTGAGAGGATAACGGTAATGGGATCGGCACCAATTAAATCGGTTTCTTCCATGGCTTTGGCCACTTCCCTGGTGACCAGCGGTGAACGTCGCTTATCACCGTGCTTTTTAGCCGCTTCCTTAAGCTCTTTTTTAATCAGGGTTTTCATTCTCTGGCGGGACCCCAGAGTTTTGTTCAGCCAGTCTCTTTCCTTCTGCAGTTCTTCCTGCTCGGCCCGGATTTTCATTTCTTCCAGTTTAGCTAGGTTACGCAGTTTCAGATTCAGAACCGCTTCTGCCTGAATATCACTTAAACTGAAACGTTCCATCAGTACCGGTTTGGGTTTGTCCTCGGTACGGATGATGTGGATCACTTCATCAATATTTAAAAAGGCAATTAAAAAACCGTCCAGTAAATGTAGCCGTTCATTGACCTTGTCCAGACGGTACTGCAGTCGTCTGCGCACAGTTTCAAAGCGATAAGACAGCCATTGCTCCAGGATGGTTTTTAAATCCTTAACCTGGGGCCGGCCATCCAGACCAATCATATTCATATTGACCCGATAGGTGTGTTCCAGATCCGTTGTCGCAAACAGATGTTGCATAAGCTGCTCGGTATCCACCCGGTTGGAACGGGGTACAATCACCAGTCGGGTAGGACTTTCGTGATCCGATTCATCCCGTAAATCAGACACCATGGGCAGTTTTTTTGCCTGCATCTGAGCTGCGACCTGTTCCAGTATTTTGCCGCCGGAGGTCTGGTGCGGTAAAGCGGTAATGACAACATCACTGCCTTCTGTCTCATATTTAGCCCGCATACGTACCGAACCATGACCGGTCTGATACATTTTCAGAATATCTTCTCTGGATGAGATGATTTCTGCCTCAGTCGGGTAATCGGGTCCCTGAATATGCTCATAAATATCTTCAAGAGTGGCTTTAGGGGATTCCAGTAATAGAATACAGGCATTAATGACTTCATTAAGATTGTGCGAGGGAATATCCGTCGCCATACCCACGGCAATACCTGTAGTACCGTTTAACAGGATATGCGGCACCTGTGCCGGCAGCAGACGCGGTTCATCCATGGTGCCGTCAAAGTTAGGCTCCCAGTCTACCGTCCCCTGACACAGTTCATCCAGCAGCACTTCTGAAAACAGTGACAGCCTGGATTCGGTATAACGCATAGCGGCAAAGGACTTGGGATCATCCATCGACCCCCAGTTGCCCTGCCCGTCCACCAGCGGATAACGATAGGTAAACGGCTGAGCCATTAATACCATGGCTTCATAGCAGGCACTATCTCCATGGGGATGATATTTACCCAGCACATCCCCCACTGTCCGGGCTGATTTTTTGTACTTGGAGGCGGCTTTAAGTCCCAGTTCAGACATGGCGTATATAATACGCCGCTGTACAGGCTTAAGGCCGTCTGCTATATGCGGCAGAGCCCGATCCAGGATTACGTACATGGAATAATCCAGGTAAGCCTGTTCGGTAAAGGTTTTTATAGGCAGTGATTCAACACCGTCTTCCTGAAAAAAAGTTTCTGACATAGCCGCTCTTATTGGTTTATAAATAAATTATGAATACAGATAACGACCTGATATGTTATCAGGTAAACAGAGAACTGTTAATCCACATATGCACCCAGATACTGGCTGCATAGCCGACTGCAATTGCAGGAGCCCACTTAAGATGACCGAAGAAAGTATATTTGCCCCGGGCCTGCCCCATCAGGGCAACACCGGCTGCCGAGCCAATGGATAATAATGAACCTCCAACACCGGCCGTCATGGTGACCAACAGCCACTGTCCCTGAGACATATCTGGATTCATGGTCAGTACTGCAAACATAACTGGAATATTATCTACAATAGCCGACAGTACACCCACTACAATATTGGCATAAGTTGCCCCCCACTGAGTATACATTAATTCAGAAACCATGCTCAGATAACCTAAAAAGCCCAGTCCACCGACACATAACACCACACCATAGAAGAAAAACAGGGTGTCCCATTCGGCTTTAGCTACCGGTTTAAAGACATCAAAGGCCACAATTTCACCCACAGTGTCCTTATTATTACCGTTAATTTCAGCACATTTATGCTTGGTCTTTTTAAGATAATAGCCTAGAAACTGCAGGTAACTTAAACCGGTTAACATGCCGACCACGGGCGGCAGTCCAAGGAAGTTATGGAAACTCACAGCTGTAGCAATGGTTGCCAGGAACAGGGCAATAATGTGTTTGGCGCCGCGTTTCATGGAGACCACCTCATCGGAGGCCACCGGCATTTCATTGAGGATGGCAAAATGCATAATCGCCGCAGGCACCACAAAATTAACCACAGAAGGCACAAACAGATCAAAGAAGTCCCAGAAATGAACGATACCTTTTTGCCAGACCATCAGGGTAGTAATATCTCCAAAAGGACTAAAGGCACCACCAGCATTAGCTCCGACCACAATATTGATGCAGGCCAGAGTTACAAAACGAGTATTGGTGCCGCCCACAGCCAGTACTACCGCACACATTAATAAGGCAGTGGTCAGGTTATCAGCAACAGGGGAAATAAAGAAAGCCAGGGTGCCGGTCATCCAGAATAACTGGCGGAAAGAGAAACCCTTGCGGATCAGCCAGGAACGGAGGGCATCAAATACCCGGCGCTCTTCCATACCATTAATATAGGTCATGGCCACCAGCAGGAACAGCATCAGTTCAGCGTACTCAAGCAAATTATGACGTACTGCATGTTCAGCCAGCTCAGACATACCATGACTCATATACACCCAGCCAATCATGGCCCAGATAATCCCGGCTGCAAAGATAACCGGTTTGGATTTTCGTAAATGGGTGTATTCTTCTGCCATTACAAACAGATAGGCAATCATAAATAAAATCAGTGACACAAAACCCACTGTACTACTAGTTAAATCCAGGGGTTCATGTGAGACACCAGTGGCCGCAAAGACGCCAGTAGCCAAAAAGAAAGACAGAGGAAAAAACAGAATAGCCAGAAGAAGAGGCGTTTTAACAGGTTTTAGTATAGTCATTATGAGTATGTCATCAGTTAGAGTTAAAAAATAAAGCCCGGAAAATTACATTAACTAAAGTTTAGAGCGACAGCTCACCCTTGAGAATCCTGTTTCGCTCATACGTTCTTTAACAATTTGTTTATAACCAGCTGTTTTGAAATTGTTTTTATAACAAATCTTCAAATCGCCTTAAAATATCCATATCCGGTGGGTGGAATTTTTGGGACTTACCATCCCACCAGTCCCTGACCCTAACCTGCGAAAAATACCTTATCAATCCCATTCGTATTCTTCCGGCAGTAATGGGTGTATTCTTTCGCCAGGGC
>JANELJ010000223.1 GCA_024511395.1 Gammaproteobacteria bacterium
CTGGCCTTTTTTAAAATCTCTTTCTCCATACGTAAATTTTTAACTTCTTTACGTAAGCGCTTCAGCTCTTCACGTTCATCAACTGACAATGACTTGCCTTCAGGTTGAGATTCTATTTTACTCTTCCAGCGATACAGTATATTGCTGGCTATACCCAGTGATTTAGCCGCCTCTGGCACTGAATAACCCTGTTCAGGAACCAGTGCTACCGCTTCTTCTTTATATTCTTTAGAATATTGTTTGTATGTTCGTTTCTGTACCATTCTGACACCTCAATAATTGATTATTATTATCTCTTATTAAAGTGTCCGGTTCTATTAGACCAGAACACTGGAAGTGGGTGCGATTATCCTGCTCTTTGGTGCCCAAGTGATTGCCAAATACGAAAGAATGGGTTATGGCGAGGCCTGTGAAGGCTGTGATGATTTTGTTACCGAGCAAAAGTAGAACGCACGGCGCCTAATCATTTTTCATGGATACCAAGGCGGCTGAAATATAGTCAATCATAGACCAGAGGGTCAGGAAAACTGCAATATAGAGTAGTACAAAACCGGCTTCAACCAGATGGAAGCCAAACAGGGGCTGACCATAGAGCAGCCAGACCAGAGCAGTCATTTGAGTGGTGGTTTTAACTTTGCCTATAATGGAAACTGCCACACTATTACGTGAACCGATTTCTGCCATCCATTCTCTGAGGGCAGAAATGGTAATTTCACGGCCAATAATAATAATAGCGGCTAGGGTCATAAAAATACTGGGATAATCGGTTGGGTTTTTATCCACCAGCAGGATCAGAGCAACAGAGACAATCACCTTATCGGCCACCGGATCCAGAAACGCGCCAAAGGCCGATGTCTGTCCCCATTTGCGAGCCAGATAACCGTCAAACAAATCGGTAATGGCCGCCACCATAAATACTGCGGCAGCCACCTGTTCACCCCAGTAAACCGGCAGGTAGAAAAATACCACCACAACAGGCACCAGTACAATGCGAAATGAGGTAAGCAGATTGGGTATGTTGTATTCCATAATGTATCCAGCCATTAGCCGTGAAAATGATCGTAAATCTTTTGCGCCAGAGATTTACTGATGCCCTTAATTTTAGCTAGGTCTTCCACCCCGACACGAGCCACTTCCTGCAGACCGCCGAACTGTTTTAACAGTTCCTGCCGACGCTTCGGCCCCAGGCCGCTGATTTTTTCCAGCTGTGAGGTCTTGCGCGCTTTGGCTCTGCGGGTCTTATGACCGGTGATGGCAAAGCGGTGTGCCTCATCCCGGATGTGCTGCAGCAAATGCATGGCTTTTGAATTTGACGGCAGTATAACCTTCTCATTGGTCTCTGACAATAATAGCGTATCATGCTCCGCTTTTCGACCTTCACCTTTGGTAATACCGATAATACGCACAGAATTAAGCTGTAATTCTTCCAACACATCCCGTGCCTGTTTGACCTGTCCCTTACCGCCGTCAATAACCAGCAGGTCCGGTAACTTGCCCTCCCCTTTTGCGACTCTGATATAGCGCCGGGTTAAGGCCTGATACATGGCGGCATAATCATCACCGGGGGTGATATTATCAATATTAAAGCGCCTATAATCGGACTTTAACGGACCGGATTGATCAAATACCACACAGGATGCAACGGTCGCTTCTCCGGAACTGTGACTGATGTCAAAACATTCCAGCCGCTGTGGCACAGTATCCATATTTAAAGCATTTTGCAGTTCCTCAAAGCGTTCCACCACACTGGCTTTATTAGACAGTCTGGATAACAGCGCCATCTGGGCATTGGCCTGAGCCATTTGCAGCCAACGTAGGCGTTCTCCCCTGACTTTATCCCGGATTTCCACCTTATGGCCTGACTGTTCCTTTAACACAGTTTCTATTAAAGCCTGCTCCTCAAAAGGATGGCTGACCAGGATTAGTGAAGGGATCAGCCGGTCGGTTTTCAGACTGCTGAGATAAAACTGGGCTATAAAAGCGGATAATAATTCTGAAACAGTCTGATGACGTGCATTTTTCGGGAAAAAACTTTTATTACCCAAGTTAAGCCCGTCACGGATAAAAAATACCTGGATACAGGCAATGCCCTGTTGATACTCAATGGCAATCACATCTAGATCACCTTTTTCATTACTCACATACTGGGTTTCCTGCAGCCGTCTTAAACTGACAATCTGATCGCGATATATGGCTGCTTTTTCATATTCCAGCTGGGCGGCTGCTTCATCCATACGTTTAATCAGTTCATCAATAACCTGGTTGCTTTTGCCTTCCAGAAATAAAATGGTATGGCGTACATCTTCAGCATAATCGGCTTCGCTGACCAGCCCCACACAGGGGGCACTGCAGCGTTTGATCTGATACTGCAGACAGGCACGGGAACGGTTTTTGTAAAAACTGTCTTCACACTGGCGTACCGGAAACAGTTTTTGCAGCAGGTTTAAACTGCTTTTTACTGAGTGTCCGTTAGGAAAAGGTCCAAAGTAGCGGCCTTTTTTTTTGCGGGCACCCCGATGGAAGGCCAGGCGGGGAAACGTATCCTGATCGGACAGAAAAATATAGGGATAGGATTTATCATCACGCAGCAGAATGTTATAGCGCGGCTTGAGGTTTTTAATCAGGTTATTTTCTAATAACAGGGCTTCACTTTCGGTATGCGTAACCAGAATTTCTATATAGGCTATCTGGGACACCATAACCTGGGTCTTGGGTGTCTGGCCGGTTTTACGAAAGTAACTGCTGACCCTTTTTTTCAGGTTTTTGGCTTTACCGACATAGATAACAATCCCGGAAGCATCCAGCATCTGGTAGACACCGGGTTTGCTGGTCAGCTCCTGAAGGAAGTGTTCGGCATCAAAAGCCGGTTTGGAAGAGTTCTGTTCCTGTGATTGCGGATCAGACATACTGGAGTGTTTTAACAACCAGAGTTATATAGAGTCGTCAATCAGACCATACTGCATAGCAAGACGGGTCAGTTCCACATCGTTGGAAACATTCATTTTTTCAAACAGACGGTAACGATAAGTGGAAATAGTTTTGGGACTGAGATTAAGCTGCTCGGAAATCTCCTGCCCTTTCATGCCCTGCATACTCATCATCATGACCTGCATTTCACGCTGGGACAGTTTATCAAAGGGGTTTTCATCTTCAGGCTGAAGATTCATGGCCATCTGCTGAGCAATATCAACTGAAATATAGCGACGGCCATAAAAGACTTCTTTAATGGCGTGGACAATTTCTTCGATATTACAGCCCTTGGTCAGATAGCCCATGGCACCGGCTTTAAATAATTGCTGGGGAAACGGTTCAGTATTATGTACGGTAACAACAATAATTTTCAGGTGTTTGTCTTTGGCAATCAGTCGGCGGGTTGCTTCCAGACCGCCAATACCGGGCATATTCAGATCCATTAAGACCACGTCAACATGCTGATCTTTGGCAAAATCTATGGCAGCTTCACCTGTTTCAACTTCGCCAACCACTTCAAGACCTTTAATGTCTTCAATCAGTCGACGGATCCCTGTACGAACCAACTCATGGTCATCAACCAGTAAAACTTTTATCACTTAAACCAAACCCTTCAGGCAGAAAATTAGATTACCTGTTTATTAGTATGAGATCATAGGTATGTCTTTAAGGATTTTATCATTTCGTTTCAATAGTTTACCCATCAGGATGTAACTCCAATATTAGGTTCTACACCGAACTGATAAAGTCCAGTAGACTTATCTCGTTTAGGATGAGCTCTGCCAGCATTTTCTTTCAGGAAAAAATATGTTCTTTCAAGCACATCCGTTAATTGTTTTCGTTTATGTTTAACAATGGATTCCAATAATGAATACCACCAGTAAACGGTTGTTTTGGAGACCGTCAACGTTGACATCGCTATTTGGCAAAATTGTTCTATGCTACTACATATAAATCGTTTCAGAATCG
>JANELJ010000224.1 GCA_024511395.1 Gammaproteobacteria bacterium
TTGAAGCGTTATATTATTAGAGAGTTATATCCAATTATTCTGGCTAATTTGAAGGACGCTGCCTTGCTTACTTGACATAGGAGCGTCAATGCTGTATCAGAAAGCTTTTTCCATACACTGAGAACAGAGTTGGTGCATCATCAGAAATTCAGAACCAGGGATGAAGTTAAACAGGTGATATTTGAATATATTGAAGTCTTTTATAACAGGGAAAGACTGCATTCTGCCAATGATTATTTATCACCTAAAGATTACGAAGAACTACAGAAAATGGCTTAAAAAAAGTGTCCGGGAAAGTGTTGACAGATCAATGTTTTTGCCCAGTTTATTAAGTTTCTTTTCACTCAATACGACTTTTAGGTTTTTTGATAATGTGGTACTTTTCATTTGAACCCTTTTTGTTGATAAATAATTGCCTGAATAACAACTATTTGATCATCAAATTGGCTTCATTTCAACTCCTAAAGATCATACCTATGAGCCGGTGCTATTTAATTAATTTCAGGGTTAATGCCATACGCATTAAGTCCGACAGGGTTTCGGCAGCCATTTTTTCCATTACCCTGGAACGATGAGCTTCTACAGTTGACTGGCTGATATTCATATCGGCGGCAATAATTTTATTGCGTTTGCCTTCAATAACAAATTGCAGCACTTCCTTTTCCCGTGGGGTTAGATCGTTATAACGGGCTTCGATATCCTGTATCCATGATGACTCACCTCTTTGTATGGCATCCTGCTCTATGGCCTTATGTACAGTATCAAGCATAGACTGATTATTAAAGGGTTTTTCTATAAAGTCCACGGCGCCGGCGGTAACAGCACGGACCGCCATAGGCACATCACCATGACCAGTGATAATAATAATGGCTGGATGAATCCGCTCGGCCGCCAGCCGAGCCTGCAGATCCAGACCGCTGATACCGGGCATACGCACATCCAGGATCAGACAACCCGGCTTATCCACATCAAACTGATCCAGATATTCCTGGGCTGATGCATAACTTTCTGTATTCAGACCTACCGACTCCATTAACAGGCTTAATGCATTACGCACCTGCTCATCATCATCGACAATAAAAACCGTAGGCTTAGTCATTTATTCTTCTACCCCTTCCTTTTTAGTGGCATTATTTTCACTGATATTTTTTCTATTATTATTCTGCTCCGAATCACTGATGACCGGCAAGGCAAAGCGGAATGCCGTACCTTCCGCACTGGCTGAATGCAGATACATCTGCCCTTGGTGTGATTCTATAATCCCCTGGCTGATAGACAAACCCAGTCCCAGGCCGTTATCCTTACTGGTAACAAAGGGATCAAACAGCCCCTGTTTAATTTTATCATCAATTCCCGGCCCTGTATCCTCAACTGTTACAATAACAGCATTATCTCCGGCCATTTCAGTGGTTATCGTTAAAAAGCGGTTATCTTCGGGACTGTGCAGCATGGCTTCAATGGAGTTTTTACATAAATTCAGAAGCACCTGTTCAATCTGTATCGGCTGTGCCAGTACCTCCTTAATATCAGGAGCCATCTTGCGGATCACTCTGACACTGGCTTTTCGGGCTTCCGGACGGATAAACAACAACACTTCTTCAATCAGAGTATTAATATTAATTCTGGAGCGTTCTGGCTGTTCTTTACACACAAACTGGCGCAGCTGCCGAATAATTCCCCCGGAATGTTCTGCCTGGATACCAATGGTTTCCAGCACATCAATTAATTTCTCCGCATCAAGCTGACCACTTTCCAGCATCTGTATACAGGCAAAAGAATTGGTTGCAATGGCGGTTAAGGGCTGATTGAGTTCATGGGCAATACCCGATGCCATTTCGCCCATGGTGTTTAAACGTGCCATATGCGCCAGTTCTTTCTGATGCCGCCGGTTTTCTTCTTCTGCTTTTTTACGTTCGCTGATATCCCTGAATACTACAACACTACCGATGGTTTTACCGGTATGATCCTTCATGGGGGTACAGCTGTATTCTACAGGGAAAGAACTGCCGTCTTTTTTCCAGAACACATCATCAGCAATAAAACGCAGGGTTTCATCCCGAAAAGTCATATATACGGGACAATCTTCTGCTTTATATAAAGTACCGTCTTCATGTGAGTGGTGCAGTAAATCATGCTGATTACCATTCTGCATTTCCTGTAGTTGCCAGCCGGTCATTTTTCTCATGGAGCGGTTCATAAAGGTACAGTTACCATTAGTATCAACTCCATATATTCCATCACAGACAGAATTAAGCACCAGATCATGCTGGTGTTCAAGGGAGCGTTTGGATTTTTTTAACTGGGCATTCAGGCGGGCTACCCAGGTACTCATTATGGTCAGCATTAACAGGAACATACTGACAATAGCAATCCCCTTCCAGTAACGCTTAATAGCATCCTGCAGGGTAAATTTACCTTCATCTTCATAAGGCGGTAATTTTAACTGCTTAAACAGTTCGTGCACCTGCTGATAGTCCAGCGGAATAGTCCAGCCAAAATAATGGCTGTTTTTTCCGGTATGCTGCTTACTCATCTGAAAGAGAGCTATAGCTACCTTCTGGGCCAGTTCATTAGAGGCATTCTGCAGCTTGCTAAAGGGCCATTCTGGATATAGCGGTGTACTATGGATATAAGGAAAACCATCATAAATGACCGGATGAATAATTTTAAATTCATCCGGACGAATATCACCCTTAGCTGCCATTTTTTCCAGTATACCACTGCGTACCATACCTACATCAACAAAACCATCCCTGACAGCCATTACTACTTTATCATGAGTCTCACCGAAGCTCAGACTGGCAAAATCACTAAAAGGATCAATTTTGGCCTCTTTTAAGACTCCCCATTCCATCTGAAAGCCGCCCAGGGAAGTTTTGTCCACGGCCATGACTTTTTTACCACGCAGATCCTCAAGGGTATTAATATCATTTCTAAGCTGCCGGACAAATATCACTCCACCAAAGACATTCAGGGGGATATTACCCACACTATTATTCAAGGTGGCAATCCGGGAAACCCGGTAGCGCACTTCCATACTGACGTATATACCGGAATTAACCAGCAGAAAATCAATTTCAGAATTCTTTACTGCAGGTTCTATTTCATCAAACTTTAAGGGTACAATTTCAAACTGATAATCCTTTAATGCCGTATTCAGATAATTAGCCGTTGGTGCCCAGATCTGACAGATAACATCATCTCCCCGGTGACTCAAAACCCCGATACGGATCACTTTATCAGCAGCCAGAGCCGGCAGAGACAGCAGTAGAATTAAAAGAAGCAGAAAAGCCTTAAGTGAATTAAATAACAAAAGAGGTATCCATAATTAATCAGTATCATTCAAAGTATAAGTTTCATCCTGCTATTCTACAACTAACAAAGCCCTTAAAAAATTTATAACTATTCCGTACCTATGACCTTGACATCCTATAGGAAGTCACTCTATGTCAGTTAAGGTTTTACTGAATAATTGCCAAAAATTTGTCTTCGGTTATCAATTACAGCTATTAAGGAAAACCATAATACCCTATCCCGTTTTTATCTATATTAATCCGCCTGGTTATTTTTGATAATAAGGGATTAAAAGTTCTGAAAATTCATAAACTTAAATAAGCACAGGCTTATATAACAAGCAAATTATCTTAACAACTATCGCAAACAAGAGTTAACAATGACAGTATCCAGACGTAATTTTGTAAAAATAATGGGCCTTGCAGGAACAGCCGGCTCCGTACCCATGATGCTCCCGGGTGTTTCAGTGGGTAAAACAGACAATAAGCAAAAAACCAGACCCGAGGATTTTTATAACCTGCCCTTAAAAGGCACTGCCCGCATACTGCACATCACCGATGTCCACGGCCAGCTTAAGCCGGTGTATTTCCGTGAACCTAATGTCAATCTGGGTGT
>JANELJ010000039.1 GCA_024511395.1 Gammaproteobacteria bacterium
AATTCGCCAACATTTCTTTATAAATCAATGTGCTATGATTTATTCAGGTCGGACTATTTATCATATAGTTACAAACAGTCAGTCTATGCTGTAGAAAATCACATAGCACACAAAATAAAAAAACAGATGTGATTTTTGTGATGTGGTTAACAATATGCTTGCTTTGAAGTGCAAGTTAGAATGATTCCAGAGCCATTCTGCTGTGACCAGTTGCTTTAACCTAATTTCTGAACCCGCTGCAATGCAATGCGGTTAATCTCTGCGGCATTAGCCTCAGTATCAGACTCACTATAACATCGAAACTCTGGGGCATTACCCGAAGGGCGAAAATGAATAATGTCCTCATTTTCAAAGTTTATGCGCAAGCCATCGGTGGTATCAATAGCGCTGATATGGCCCAGCTTTTCAATTAAGACCGGAAAATCTGTCTCTATTGCCGCTTTATTCTGTTCATAACTGCCGCGGGTGTATTTTTCCAGCAATTTCTGACTGCTTTCAGTTGCAAAGTTTTTTATTCGGGCACTATAGGTAAAACGCTGTGGTAACTGAGTGCTTAATTCAGAAAGACTGCACTGACTTTCAACAGCTGCATGGAGCAGGCTTAATAACACCACTACAGCATCCCGGGTCGGCAGGGGTGATAATAAATAATTATTCCGACGTACTGGCGTGGCCAGCAGAAAACCGCCATTAGCTTCATATCCGGCCACCGCAGCACAGTGCTTTTTCACATAATGATTCATGGCTTCTATAACATAGGGAGAGCCGATTCGGGTGCGTTTGATTTCTGTAAAAGCTCCGGATTTTTCCGCACAGGTATTAGAACTGACCGGTGTCACCAGATGTTCAATGTGCAGGTAGCGGGCACATAACAAACCGGCAATATCCCCTCTGAGCCAACGGCCGGTTTCATCTGCAATCAGTGGACGATCAGCATCGCCGTCAGTAGACACAATGGCATCCAATTGAAATTCCTGCACCCACTGCCTAGCCAGCCGTACGTCTTCTTCCCGTACGGCTTCTGTATCGACAGGAATAAACTGCTGTGAATAACCCAGTTTTACGACTTCGGCACCCAGCTGTTCAAGCAGATCGGGCAGAATATCCCTGGCTACACCGCTGTGCTGATAACCCCCTACTTTTAATCCGCTAAGGGCTTTTTCTCCGCTAACGGCATTAACCGAAAACAGTTGCCGGTAACGTTCAATATATTCATCCTGAGCCGTATTATCCACTTCACCCAGGGCATCCAGCAGTTCAGCAAACTGCCCCTGCTCATTAAACATAGCATCAGGTAAATCAATCAGCTGCTCTTTAATTAATCGTTCATCCTCTTTGAGGATTTCCCCGTCCAGCTTATAAAACTTGATGCCGTTTCGGTCATTAGGAATATGACTGCCGGTTACCATAATAACCGGGCACTGATACTGCAAACCGTAAAGAGCCACTGCCGGAGTCGGGATAAAACCAGTGTTTATGATCTTAATACCGCTGTTTTTAATGGCTCTGGCACAGGCATTTAAAATGGCCGGGGTGCTGTCACGCAGATCACCCGCCAGCGCGATGGGAGTATTCTCAGTCAGTTGCTGGGTCTGTTTTAAATACTGGATAAATCCCAGAGTATAGGCATAACAGACTCGCTCTGTCATATCCTTAACCAGACCTCTGGCACCGCTGGTACCAAAGCCAACCTGACTTTGAGCCATTAAATCGTTAATCGTTATCTGCATTATTTTGAATCTTTTTTTGAATCCAGGCAGGAGTGTACATCAGTACGTCCATAGGTATCTTCAAAGCGTACAATATCATCTTCACCCAGATAACTGCCTGTCTGAATTTCAATGATTTCCAGCGGGATAACACCCGGGTTTTCCAAGCGATGCTGAGTACCTAAAGGAATATAATTAGACTGATCTTCCGTCATAACAAATTCTTTTTCACCACACAGAATTTTGGCCGTACCCTTAACCACCACCCAGTGTTCTGCCCGGTGATGATGCATCTGCAGAGATAACTGGGCACCGGGATTGACGGTAATACGCTTAACCTTAAAACGTTCCATTTCCACCAGCGTTTCGTAACTGCCCCAGGGTCGGTATACCCACTGATGCAGCAGGGCTTCTTCGCGCTTGCCTTCCTTAAGCTGGTTAACAATTTCCTTAACATCCTGCGCCCGGGTTTTATCCGCCACCAGCACCGCATCAGCCGTTTCCACTACCACACAATTATCCATGCCCACCACGGCAATCATACGTTCTTCTGCATGCACATAGCTGTTGCTGAGATCCATTTTCAGCACATCCCCGTGCAGTACATTGCCGTCACTGTCCTGCTCATTAATTTCCCACAGGGCCGACCAGGCACCCACATCATTCCACTGGGCATCCAGGGGCAGCACTATAGCTTTATCGGTTTTTTCCATCACTGCATAGTCAATGGAATCCGAAGGGGAGGCGGTAAAATCGTCCACATTCAGACGACAGAAGTCCAGATCACTGCCGCCATGCAGTACTGCCTGGTGAACGGCCGCCACAATATCGTGGGCATAGTGATCCAGTTCCTGAATAATGTTCTGAGCCTGAAACATAAACATACCGCTGTTCCAGTAATATTCACCGCTGTTCAGGTAGGTCTGTGCTTTAGCCTGATCCGGTTTCTCAACAAACTGAGCAACCTTCCAGGCCTCCCGCCCTTCCATTTTCCCATCACGCTTAATATAGCCATAACCAGTTTCAGCCTTATGCGGCACAATACCGAAGATCACCAGCTGCCCCTGCTGAGCAATGGCGTAGCCTTCCGTTATGACCTTATGAAAAGCCTGAGTATTTTTAATGACATGATCCGCTGACAACACCAGCATAACATCATCGGCTGAATCTTTTTTACTCTGAATATATTCAGCTGCCGCACAAATGGCCGGAGCCGTATTGCGTCCCACCGGCTCCAGAATAATCTTATCCACGGCCACCCCGATATCCTGCATCTGCTGAGCCACCAGAAAACGATGTTCCTCATTACAGACAATAACCGGTGCCGCCATTTCAGGCACACCTTCCAGACGGGTCATGGTTTCCTGCAGCATGGTATGTTCGCCATAGAGGGAGAGAAACTGCTTGGGATTCAGCTCCCTGGACATAGGCCATAAACGTGAACCTGAACCGCCGGACAAGATTACTGGGATGATCATAAAAACGTTTTCCTGGTTTTATTTTTTATATTTTCTGCTTACAGCAGTCCTTTTGAACCTAGCTACTATTCACCTATAGGCAAATTAAAATCTTTAATCAGGCCATCTGCTTCCTGCATTATATAGTCTTTAAATACCTTCGCAATAGGTGACAGGCGCTTTCCCTCACGCTGTACGACATACCAGTGACGGTAGATTGGAAAGCCTTCTACATTAATAATATTAAGCGTCTTTGCCCGCAGTTCAATTTCTAGGGTATGCAGGGAGACAATCGCCAGGCCCAGGCCTTCTTCCGCCGCATGTTTAATAGCCCGGTTATTACTCATATCCATCTTGGTCTTAAACTTTAGATTATGCTCTTTAAAAAACCGTTCCACAGCACTGCGGGTACCAGAGCCCTGTTCCCGAATTACAAATTCCTCACGAGCCAGTTCCTTTAAACTTACCTTTTTTTCCCGCACCAGATAATGCTCAGGATGAGCCACCACCACTAAAGGATTTTCCAGAAAGGGCCAGGCGGTCAGATTATGCCCTTCCGGGGGGCGACCCATAACCACCAGATCACACTCATTTTTCTCCAACAGTTCCAGAAGCGTACTACGGTTAGTAACATCCAGAGAAATGCTGATTTTAGGATATACCCTGGCAAAGCGGGCCAGCATGCGGATCACAAAATGGTTAGCGGTACTGGCTACCGCCAGTTTTAAATGCCCCTTGTGCAGGCTTTTCATCTGGCTAATGGTTTCTTCCAGATCCAGCAGCTGCTGCATGGTGCTGCGGGCGTAGTTATACATTTCATTGCCAACTTCTGTCAGGTAAAGCTTTTTACCGAGCTTTTCTATTAACGGGGTATTGGCCTGCTCTTCCAGCTGTTTAATCTGCATGGAGACAGCCGGCTGGGATAAATGCAGCTCCTTAGCGGCACTGGTAAAATTAAGGCGTCGGGCAACCACCTCAAATACTTTAAGTTGTCGAAAAGTAAGATTCATATTATCTTTTTTCCACTATTTTTATCTAAAACCCAATATATCATAAGCAATAGCTTATGGTAACAATCAAAAAATAAAGTTTTACTTTATAGTAGTTTTAAATTATATTTCCCTACACAGTTTGTAAGGGTACTTCATTTGTAAATTCCTCCATTCACAAATCAGGCCTCTCACAACCAAATTTTAACCCCCATTTAAAGGAAACGGACAAATGGCATTATTAGACCAAACAAATCGTTACTCCGATTTAAGTCTGAAAGAAGACGAATTATTAGCTGGCGGCAAGCACATCCTGGTTGCTTATACTATGGAACCTGCAGAAGGTTATGGTTACCTGGAAGCAGCGGCTCACTTTGCTGCTGAATCTTCAACTGGTACCAATGTTGAAGTATCCACTACTGATGACTTCACCAAAGGTGTTGATGCTCTGGTTTATGAAATTGATGAAGCCAAAGGCATCATGAAAATTGCATACCCTAACGAGCTGTTTGACCGTAACGTTATTGACGGTCGTGCCATGATCGTTTCCTTCCTGACTCTGGCTATTGGTAATAACCAGGGCATGGGTGACATCAAGAACGCTCAGATGTTTGACTTTTATGTGCCACCACGCATGCTGCAGTTATTTGATGGTCCTGCTAAAGACATTTCTGATATGTGGCGTATTCTGGGTCGTCCAATTGAAAACGGTGGTTATATTGCCGGTACCATTATTAAGCCTAAATTAGGTCTGCGTCCTGAGCCATTTGCTGAAGCAGCCTACCAGTTCTGGCTAGGTGGTGACTTTATCAAGAACGATGAGCCTCAGGGTAACCAGGTCTTCTGTCCTATGAATAAAGTCATTCCTCTGGTTTATGATGCTATGAAGCGTGCCCAGGATGAAACCGGTGAGGCTAAATTATTCTCTGCTAACATCACTGCTGACGATCACCATGAAATGTGTGCCCGTGCTGACTTTGTTCTGGAAACATTTGGTCCTGATGCCGACAAGGTTGCTTTCCTGGTTGACGGTTATGTTGGTGGTCCAGGTATGGTTACTACTGCACGTCGTAACTATCCTAACCAATATCTGCATTATCATCGTGCCGGTCACGGTGCAGTTACTTCTCCTTCTTCCAAGCGTGGTTATACCGCATACATCCTGGCCAAGATGTCTCGTCTGATGGGTGCTTCCGGTATCCACGTAGGTACTATGGGTTATGGTAAGATGGAAGGTGATGCTTCTGATAAGATTATTGCCTATATGATTGAGCGTGACGAGTGTCAGGGTCCTGTATACCACCAGAAATGGTATGGTATGAAGCCTACTACTCCAATTATCTCAGGTGGTATGAACGCACTGCGTCTGCCAGGCTTCTTTGAAAACCTGGGTCACGGTAACGTCATTAACACCTCTGGCGGTGGTTCTTATGGTCATATCGACAGCCCTGCGGCAGGTGCGATTTCCCTACGTCAGGCTTATGACTGCTGGAAGCAAGGTGCTGACCCAATTGAGTACGCTAAAGAGCATAAAGAATTTGCCCGTGCCTTCGAATCTTTCGAACACGATGCAGACGCTCTGTACCCAGGCTGGAGAGACAAGTTAGGCGTTCACAAGTAAACCATTACCTGTGTATGCTTAATTAAGCGGACAAAGCCTCTGTTTTCAGGGGCTTTGTTGTCTATAGAACACCAATAAACACTAAAAAATCAGTGTTATTGCCAAATAATTTTAAGCGCATTTCTCCGTAGAACATCTGATGTCCAGTAAGCCTTGTTAAAGTTTCAGAAGGCTTACTGGAGGATAGCAGATGCAGAGATAGATGAAATAAAATTATTCGACAATAAAACTGGCCAGCAGGAAAAGACCATGAGCGATCAAGATATTGAACAATACAAAATAACCACCGAACCCTTCTACAAGCCGCAGGAAGATGAAATTGAATTATACGAAGCCGCCTATGATGCGCGTCTTCCGGTCATGATTAAAGGCCCTACTGGCTGCGGTAAATCCCGCTTTGTTGAACACATGGCATGGAAACTGGGCAAACCCCTGATCACCGTTGCCTGTAATGAAGACATGACCGCGTCTGATCTGGTGGGTCGTTACCTGCTTGATGCCAACGGTACTCGCTGGGTGGACGGCCCGCTGACCACCGCTGCCCGTATCGGCGCCATCTGTTATCTTGATGAAGTGATTGAAGCCCGTCAGGATACCACTGTTGTAATTCACCCTCTGACTGACCATCGCCGCAATCTGCCGCTGGACAAAAAAGGGGAAATGGTTGAAGCTCATCCTGATTTTCAGCTGGTGATTTCCTATAACCCCGGTTATCAGAGCCTGATGAAGGATTTAAAACAATCCACCAAGCAGCGCTTTTCTGCCCTGGAATTTGACTACCCAAACGCATCGGTTGAAGCCAGCATTGTGGAACAGGAAGCCGGCATTGATGCGGACACCTCCGCCAAACTGGTTAAAATTGCCCATGCAGCCCGGAACCTGAAAGGCCATGGTCTGGATGAAGGTATCTCTACCCGTCTGCTGGTTTATGCAGCCAATCTGATGAACAAGGGTATCGCACCTAAATCAGCCTGCCGTATGGCTCTGGTTCGCCCTATTACTAATGATGTTGATATCCGTGATACGCTAGATCATGCTATTGACAGTGTTTTTGCCTGATTGTAAATAAACAGCCAGAATAGCTAAATTATTAAAAATCGGTGAGCATAAGTAATGACTGATACTGAAACCATGACCATACTGGAAAGTTACCGCATC
Source organism: Gammaproteobacteria bacterium (assembly GCA_024511395.1). Taxonomy (GTDB): domain Bacteria; phylum Pseudomonadota; class Gammaproteobacteria; order GRL18; family GRL18; genus JANELJ01. Next base: position 6,935 of record JANELJ010000039.1, read on the forward strand.
CAGTTAAAATGCAGTTTTGAACAGATTGATAATGTCTTTGACGACTGTCTGGAAGAAGCACTGCTGAGCTTTAGTGAACAGGGGGTAAAAGACTACCTGTCCGGTGCCTCATTAGTGTGTATGATTGGTCGTGGTTTTGAGCCGGTACTGGTCTATATGGAGGAACTGCCGCAGATTGTTCGCCATACTGATGAGACCATGCTCAATATCATCTCCAAATGTGTCTGGGACATGTCCCGTACCCCCAATGGTAAAGCCATTCTGCTGTTTTTGCAGTCACTTCCGGAAGCTGCCCGCCGCCTGGGTAGTGCAGAACAGTTTCAGCATTATATCGATGTAGTCTTTGATATGATGAAAAACACTACCCGCTCTATTCATGGTCATATTGACACCATTTCCAGTACCGGTCTGCCGGAATTTATGGAACATGCCCCTTACCTCCTGAGTCAGCTTTCCATTGAAGGACTGCGTAACTGGGTGCAGTACGGTGCAGATAACTACCGCAACCACCCAGAGCGTCAGAAAGATTATTTCAGTCTGCAGTCTGCCGATAGTCGTGCGGTATTACAGCGTGAACGTCATGGTACCCTGTTTTCTGATAATGAACGTAAACTCAACTTATACCTGAAAAGCCTGTGGGAAGACAGCGACCATTTTGTGCCCTATTCTATGGGCTGGGATGAACTGCGCAAACCGGTACCCTATTATGATAGCCTGGGTATTCGAATTCCTGATGTCTATGACGACAAGGATGACATCCGCGGTATTGATCGCTATCGTGCCACTATTGCCCATATTGCCGCCCACAGACGCTGGACCGAAGCAGTTTTTGCAGATAACTTCAGCCCTTTTCAGCGTATTTCTATCGAAGTCTTTGAAGATGCCCGGGTTGAATACCTGAGCATTAAAAAATACCCTGGTCTGCGCCATATATTTATGGCTCTGCATCCGGTGCCGCCGGAAGGTTTCTGCGATGAAGAACATAATTCCTGTCTGCGCTATCGCCTGGCTATGCTGTCCCGCGGCCTGCTGGATCCGAATCACGGCTATAAAAATGAAGCAATAAATGACTTTATTGGCCGTTTTCATGAAGTTATGACTCAGGGCAATACCACTACCAAAGACATGGCTCAGTTAGGGATCTCCTTTATTGCCCGTACCAAACAGGCCAGTGACTCCTTCCCTAATGTAACTTTTGATTACACTGAAGTGGATTATCGTGATGATAACCGCCATATGTGGATGTTTATTGAAGAAGGCGATGAAGAAGAAGCCTTTGACGATAAAAAACAGTTTGAACGCGATGAACACGAGGTGGACAAGCTGCCGCCGCGCCATTATCCGGAATGGGATTACAATACCAAAACCTACCGTCCGGACTGGGTCAGCCTGTATGAAAAACTGCACTACAAGGGCAGCCCTGAAAAAATTGATCAGATCCTGGCCAAGCATGATGCTCTGGCCAAACGCCTGAAAAAACTGCTGGAACTGTTAAAACCCCAGCAAATGGTACGTATCCGCTACCAGGAAGACGGTTCTGAACTGGATCTGGATGTGGCAATCCGTTCCCTGATTGACTTTAAGAGTGGGCATACCCCGGATCCACGAATTAATATGAGCCATCGTAATGACGGTCGTGATATTGCAGTTATGCTGCTGCTGGACCTGTCCGCATCCTTACATGAAGTACCTGAAGGCAGTGAACTGTCACTGCTGGAACTGAGCCGTGAAGCCGTCTCATTACTGGCTTTAACCATTGAACAGTTAAATGATCCCTTTGCCATTGCCGGCTTCCATTCTGATACCCGCCATAATGTCCGTTATCTGCACATTAAAGGTTATAGTGAACACTGGGATGATGAAGTTAAGGGACGCCTGTCCGCCATGGAAGCTGGTTTTTCTACCCGTATGGGTGCACCCATACGTCATGCTGCCCATTACCTGGAAAATCAGCCGGCAGACAAGAAGTTACTGCTGATAATGACCGATGGTGAACCTTCGGATATTGATGTGGATGATGAGCGCCTGTTAATTGAGGATACCCGTAAAGCGGCAGAAGAGCTGTCCAGTAAAAATATCCACACTCACTGCATCAGCCTGGACCAGAAAGCCGATGAGTATATTGGTGATATCTTCGGCAAAAATGGTTATACCGTCATCGATCATGTAGAAAAACTACCGGAAAAACTGCCTCAGTTATTTATGGCATTAACCAAGTAATATAAATCAGGAAAAAACCACTTTTTTTGCTAACTGCCTACAGATTTTTCCACATAAGAGTCTATACTCAAAATTCAAGGCGTTATTATTTACCTGGAATAACCAATGAAAGCAGCAGTTTCGGCTCAGACCTTTAAAATCCTGATCTTAGTATTACTTGTTAGCATTTACAACAGCCTGTTTTTTGATAAACGCCTGTCGAATGATAATTCCATCAGCTGCTCCGGCTGTCATAATCTGGCTAACGGCGGTACAGATAACCTGCAGTTTTCTATTGGCGTCAACGGCGCCACAGGCAAAATTAATACCCCCACCGTTTATAACACCCATCTTAACCTAGCCCAGTTCTGGGATGGCCAAGCTTCTAACCAGATCGAACAGGTCAGCGGCCCCGTTGAAAATCCGCTGGAAATGGCTGCCACCTGGCCTGATATTATCCGCAAGCTGGGCTAGGATAAAGATTTTATGCGCCGTTACAGGAAAATTTATGGTGATAAACTTGAAGCATGTAGTCTGATTAATGCCATAGCCACTTATGAACAGTCACTGACCACCGTGAATTCCCCTTTTGATCGCTTCCTGGCCGGTGATAAAAATGCCATATCATTACAGGCACGTGAAGGTTACCAGATATTTAAATCCTACGGTTGTACCGCCTGTCATCAGAGCGCTAATGTGGGTGGTAACATGTACCAGAAAATGGGGGTCATGGCTGACTATTTTGAAGAGCGCGGCACCCCGATTACCAAAGCCAACCTGGGTCGCTACAACGTCACCCATGATGATTATAACAAGTTTACCTTTAAGGTACCCAGTCTCAGGCTGGTGGTTCTGAACGCACCCTATTTTCATGATGGTTCCGTTAGCAGCCTGGAACAGGCCATTAATAAAATGGCCCGCTATCAGCTAGGTAGAGAAATCTCTGCAGAGGATGTACAGAAGGTTATTGCCTTTCTGAAAACTCTGGTCGGTGAGCATAAAGAGCTGACTCAGCCAGCGGCCGAATAAGCTTATGAAAAAAGAACAGTACGCACTTATCACTTATCTGCTGTTTTTTGTGGTTACGGCCACCGTGGTTTCAGTGCTCTATAAACGCAATCAGCAATTAGAAGAATATGACCTGATCCAGCATAAGCTGGAACAGTTATTTAGATTGAGGAACACGAAATCTTTATTAGCGGCAGTATCGGTATTACGGTTTATCCTGATGATGCTAGAAATTCAACCCAGATGTTAAGTAATGCGGATATGGCTATGTACCAAGCCAAGGAAGCAGGTAGAAATACCTATCGTTTCTATACCGAAGAAATGAATCAGGAAATGAAAAACCGCCTGCAGCTTGAAAAAGATATGCGTAATGCCCTGGCACACAATGAATTTGTACTGGAATACCAGCCCATTATCGATAGCCAGAGCAATCCGGTTGTTCATGCCGAAGCCCTGATACGCTGGCAGCATCCGGAACTGGGTCATATTGCACCGGATAAATTTATTCATCTGGCCGAAGAAACCGGCTTTATTATCCAGCTGGGAGAATGGGTGTTACGCACTGCTGTCAGCCAGATGAATCTATGGTTAAAAGATGGTCTGCAGCCATTTTCTGTAGCAGTCAATATTTCTTCCAGGCAACTGGAATCCAATATTTTAATTAACCTGAGATCTGGATAAGAACCCAGTCATTTACCTAAATACAGAGAGTTTTCATATCACTCTCATCTATTCTGATTGTCGGCTTGTCTTTTTTATGACAATAGGCAATCAGAGAACCAATAAGGTTCAACATAAAACCACTTACGCTTCTATGACGTGAATGTTCAATCTGTGTAATATTTTTTAGCTGATCATTAACCGTTT